>CAZVSL010000427.1:412-5768 GCA_964629935.1 uncultured Calditrichaceae bacterium
ATCGGGGGCAAAATCGTCACCTTTGATGGCTGGTACGGCAAGCTACCGGATTCACAGGTTGAGGTTTATTTCATAGCCTGCCCGCGCTACTACAATCGCCCCACAATTTATACGAATGCCGCAGATGAGGACGAGCGCTTCATTCTGTTTCAACATGCGGTGTTGCAAATTTTGCAGCGCTATCACTGGTCGCCCGATATTCTGCATTGCAACGATTGGCAAACTGGGCTCCTGCCAGCTTTTTTGAAGCTTAACTACAAATGGGACCGTCTGTTTGATGACACGGTTAGCATCTTCACCATTCACAACATCGAATATCAGGGCAGGTTTGCGCCCACCACGGTTGCGAAAGCCGGGTTGCCGCCAGACCAATTCTATCCCGGAAGCCCACTGGAGTTTGACGGCGATCTATCCGTCCTCAAAGCCGGCATCATGTATGCAGATATGATTTCTACGGTGAGCGAAACGTATGCGCGTGAGATTCAAACCCCGGCATACGGTGCGGGACTGGAAGGCATTTTGGCAGCACGCAAAGATAGCCTGGTCGGCGTGCTAAACGGCATCGATACCGATTCCTGGAATCCTCGCAAGGATGAGCTAATCGAACGGCGTTTCTCAGAAAAGCGTCTCGGCGCCAAGCTCAAGAATAAACAGGCGTTGCTGAAGCACGTTAAGCTGCCACAGGATGACGACATTCCGGTGATCGGTATGATTACGCGTCTGGCAAACCAGAAAGGGGTGAATCTGCTCAAGCCTATCCTGCCAGATTTGATGAAACTGCCGTTGCGCATGATTGTGCTCGGCAGTGGTGAAAAGCCCCTGGAGGCTTTGCTGCGCCGGGCATCGAAGAAATATCCTGAGAAATTCTCAGCTTCCATTGCATACGACAATGAACTGGCGCATTTGATCACGGCCGGCAGTGATATTTTTCTTATGCCGTCACGTTATGAGCCGTGCGGCTTGAACCAGATGTACAGCCTTGCCTACGGCACGGTGCCCATCGTTCGTCGCACTGGCGGCCTGGCCGATACCGTAAAAGATTATCATGAATACTACAAGCGCGGCAACGGTTTCGTCTTCAATGATTTTGATGCTGAGCTGCTCTATCTTACCATCCTGCGCGCGCTGGACATGTACAAGAGCAAACGCGTCTGGCGCGAGATGGTCAAGCGCGGCATGACAAGGGATTTTTCCTGGGATGCGTCGGCAAAGCGCTATGTGCAATTGTATAAGAAGGCAATAGCAAAGCGTGGTGTGTGACAGATCTTTTGCTTGACTGGCAGGCCGAAATTCGCTATAATTTTTTTGCCGGTTCCTTCTCAGAAACTTGCAATTAAACCTGGTTTGTTTACAAACAACGAGAAGCAATAGCATAGAATTACAAATGTTAATCCATAAAAGGGAGAGTAACTGCCATGGCTGATTATAAGAATGTTATAGACGTGCTTGGAGATGAGGCAAAAGATCTGCTTGACTTCAAGAGTACTACGATTTCTGCGGATCAACTTCACCTGCCGGGCCCTGATATTGTGGATCGCATTTATGCGATCTCAGACCGCTCAAATCAGGTGTTGAAGAATCTTCAGGCTACTTTTGACCACGGGCGTCTGGCTGGCACCGGCTATCTTTCCGTTTTGCCCGTTGACCAGGGCATCGAACATTCAGCGGGCGCTTCATTTGCCCCGAATCCAATCTATTTTGATCCGGAAAACATCGTTAAGCTGGCAGTCGAAGGTGGCTGCAATGCAGTTGCCTCCACTTTGGGTGTGCTCGGACTCGTCTCGCGTAAATATGCGCATAAGATTCCGTTCATCGTCAAGATCAATCACAATGACCTGCTGACTTATCCCACTTCTTATGATCAAACACTGTATGGCAGCGTAAATCAGGCGTTTGACATGGGAGCCGCCGCGATCGGCGCAACAATCTATTACGGTTCTGAGGAATCACGCCGTCAGTTGCAGGAAATCTCCGAAGCGTTCGAGCATGCACATCAGCTTGGTATGTACACCGTACTGTGGTGCTATTTGCGTAATTCCGCTTTCAAGAAAGATGGCACAGACTACCATGCTGCCGCAGATTTGACCGGTCAGGCCAACCACATGGGTGTGACCATTGAAGCTGACATTATCAAACAGAAACAGCCGGAAAACAATGGCGGGTTCACGGCGATTAACTTTGGCAAGACCCATCCGTTGGTATATGAGAAATTGTCCACTGATCATCCCATCGATCTGACCCGCTACCAGGTGGCTAATTGCTACATGGGGCGCATTGGTCTGCTTAATTCAGGCGGTGCATCCGGCAAGAATGATTTGCAGCAAGCCGTGAAGACAGCGGTTATCAACAAGCGCGCCGGTGGCGTGGGCATCATTTCCGGGCGGAAAGCGTTTCAGAAGCCCATGCAGGATGGCATTACGCTGTTGAACGCTATTCAGGATGTATACTTGAGCAAGGAAGTTACCGTCGCCTAAGGCGGTTCTTTCTTCAAACCACCAGTATATTCTCAGCCCAATCCGGCTGCTTGCGATTCCGTTGGGGTTCGTCTGTTGCTGACGCCTGAAATCGGGGATCGTAACTACCGGGTTGGGCTTTTTGTTAGGATTGAGCTATCTAACTCGAGATAAGCTCTACTTCCACGGCGCCGTTCGGGACAGCTACGCAAGCAAGGCGGTACTCGCCAGGCGTCAAGCCGCAGATGTCTTCCAGGGCTTCACTTTCTTCATCGCTTATTGCATTAAAGCATTCCTTGCCCGAGATGATACGTAGCGGGTCGCTGCCGCAGATGCCCGAATGGCATTCGGCGTTGATGGCCAAACCACATGCTTCTGCCAGCTCACATATCGTTTGCCCGGGTTTGAGTGGAAATGATTTGCCTGTGTTCTTGAATGTAACCAACGGCTCACTTTCCACTGCGGGCGGCTCAGCAACGGCTTCGGGTTTTTGCTCTAACTCTGTCTTCGGCTCTGTTGGCGGAGCAGTATAACCCTCGTCGAATATAGCGTCCTGTTTGAGTGAGAAAACAAAGGTCTGCTGGCCAACGCGGATGCGGTCGCCATGCTGCAATGGCTGTGCGTTCCTGACCTTTATCCAGGTGCCATTCGAGCTCTTGAGGTCCTTGATGTAAAGCTTACCCTCTTTCAATGAAATTGCCAGTTGCCTGCGCGACAGTGTTTTGTCATCCTCATCGAGAATTACATCCGGCGCGTCACGTCCCAGAACCATAGTGCCCTCATTGAGGTCGATACTTTGAACTTCCTTGCCGGTGTGATCGTAATGGCGAACCCGCAGCTTGCTGTCGGACTTTGAAAACAGGAGGAACTGTTTGCCGGCGCGCACGAGGTCTCCGGGAGCCACTTCTCGTAGGCGGCCTTCTTTTGCACGCAGAAAAACGCCGTTGCGGCTGCCGTCATCGCGCAGGGTGTAGCCGTCCGAAGTATGCGAGATGGATGCGTGTTTGTCGGAAAGGTAGGTGTCTTCCTCAAAGGTAATGTCACAATTCTGGCGGCCAATGGTGGTTGTGCCATCCGGATTGACAACATACTCGTCGCCTTCGACATTGCCCGGCAAGATACGAATGAGTCGGGCGGGGTCTTCCGGTTTGCCCTGCGCCGTAACTGCAGGCAGGGGAGGACCGTCACTTTCAACTTCCTGTAGGGTGACAGGTGTGGCCCGTTTCGCTGCCGGTTCTGCGAATTCGATCTTCGGTTGCACTGTTTTCTCGCCAGCTAACTTTTGCGCGATAACGTTGACGATTAGCACGCCATCCACCAGCGCTGACTTGATATTGCCCCGATGTTTAACCTCTTCAAAAGTCTTTGGATCAGCTTTGAAGTCTTGTGTGCGCAAATAGGCCTGACTGAGAATGTCGCCGGCATAGTAAACATTCTCCTGAATTGTTTCCAGTAACGGTGACACGAGCATGCGTTTCTTATTGCCGGGTCCTCCGGTGACCATCGGAATACCAAGTTCGTTGAGAAAGCCTTCGGGAATGTCTTCGCCTATGCAGGCTATGGCGAACTGTTTGAGAAATTCTAGCTGGGAGCTTTCACTTGGACGGCCCGGCATGCGTTTGCGGTCGATGTGGATGGCAAGATACTCCTGGTTATCCTCTGCTACCACTACGGCCATCGGTTCACTGCGTGGATAATACAGAATATTGCCATTTCCGAAATAGGAATTGAAGAACTCACCTGCGAGCGCTTTCGATACTTTCGGCATTTTGTCACCACGGTAGGACCAGTAGACCGAGCTCGGATCCTCGGCCCGCGCCTTTGCATCCGAGATGGCAATCACGGCTTCTGCGGCCGAAGTGCCACCGCCCACAACACATACCGGCTCGCCGATAAATTTGGCAGCGTCACTCAGACGATAGGCGATGCCCATAGTATTACCCGGAATATCGAAGCGGCGTGGAAAGCCACGGCCGACAGCGATGATAATGTGCCGCGCCAGAAACTGTTGCTCGCTCTTAGTGTTGTGATTCCAACAGCTTGCCCGCCAGACTCCGTCTTTCCGGCGCGTCATACCGGTGAATTCCACGCCAACCTGCGCCGGGATACTGTGCTCATAGTAGTAACTCTTCCAGAGCTGATGCATGTCATCCTTATCGATTTCCGGGAAATGCAGCAGGGAAATCAACTTTTCTGCTTTCGGAAAACGCATGGTATCGCCGCCGCCGTAGTCAGGTTTGATGGGTTTGCCTTTGGCATAATCCCGGATACGACGCATGATATCATCAAGATCGATGACCAGGGCAGAGAGGCCCAGCTCTTTGGCGCGAAAGGCCGCTGCTGTGCCAGCCGGGCCGCCCCCGACGATCAGGATGTCCAGTACCTCAGGCAGATTAACCGGTTGTTTGGTTGGACAGATTCCGTCTGCTTGTCGGGCGGGCTGATTAGGCATTTTGCGTTTCTCCCATTTTGAGCGAAAGATTCAAAGTGCATTGGCGTGTTGAGGTTGTATGGTAACCAGTGATTGAGCGAAAACTGCGTTGCAATCCTGAAGCATTGCACTCCGGGCAACACATTATCAATCATCATCCTCAGGCAGCTTCGGTGTGCCCAGCGGCACATCGCCTTTTTGAGTAATATCGTGCTTTGCCTCTCCTTTGGCGCTATCCGCAATGTCGGGAGTTGCGACCTGTGTGGATTCCGACTCCAGGACAGTATCCGAGCCCGGTCTCTCGTCTTTGAGTTCATCATCAACGATCTGAAAGATGAAATCGTGCTGACGAGCCAGGGTGATGATGTGCAAATTGCCGAGGCGCTCTTTGCCTCGCACGCGTTCGCCGTCAAGAGACGTACCATTGCGGCTCTTCAAGTCTTCAAGATAATAACAATTCTTGTCTTCATTG
>CAZVSL010000428.1:0-5762 GCA_964629935.1 uncultured Calditrichaceae bacterium
CAATGGTTTGATGCGTTAAAGAAACCTTGCGAAGGTTTCAAACCTTCGCAAGGTTGCAATTCTAACCATCCACAATCCGATATGACGTCACAATCTCCGCTGTCTTTGCCACCATCCCGGCCACAGAGCAGTATTTATTGATCGACAGGTCAATCGCTCTCTCCACATCCTTTTCTTTGATCTCCTGTCCTGTAAGAATGTACTCGATCGTGACTTTCGTAAATACGCGCGGGTGCTCATCAGCTCGCTCCGCTTCGATGTTTATCTGAAAATCGCTTACCTTTGCGCGCATTTTTTCCAGTATAAGCAGAACATCGATGCCGGAGCATGCACCCAGGGCGTTGAGCACCATCTCCATAGGACCGGAGGCGCCGTTGGCTCCGCCATCCTTTGACGATGTATCGAATACACTCCAATGGTTTGAATCTGCCAGAGCTGCGAAGGTACAACCTTCGATTTGTTTCAATGTCGTCTTCATGTGAACTCCTTCTCAGTCGTCTGATGCAATCACAAAAAAGGCACGAAGCAAAACGCGCTTTGTGCCGATTATCGACGTTGTCTAAGAGTAGCTAAATGTTGTTACATCTGGAAAATACCACGGCTTGTAATAAATTGATACTAATCATTCATACCAAGACCTGGTGGACTTAGTGCGTCTTAGAGTCTTTGTGGTTAAAAGAAATCTTGTGGTCAGTAATCCCTTCAGGCTATATAATACCGATTTCCTTACCAACCCTGGCAAACGCGTCAACCGCGAAATCCAGATCATCATTCGAATGTGTGGCGGAATTCATCACGCGGATTCGATCTTTGCCGCGCGGAACCGTAGGATAGCTGATGGCCATGCCGAAGATGCCGGCATCGAACAGCCCTTTGCTGAAAGCCCGCGCCTTGTTCGGGTCGCCGATCATTACCGGCGTGATGGGTGTGACTGTTTTGCCCAGGTCAAACCCCAGACCCCGCAATTTATCCTGAAAATAGTGTGAATTATCCCACAGCTTCTTTACGAGCTCGCCGGACGCCGTTAGGATATCCACAGCTTTGGTGCAAGCGGCCACATCTGCGGGCGTGACAGCACTTGAAAATAGAAATGGCCGGGCCCGCTGGCGTAAATATTCAACAATAGACTTCTTGCCCGCCACAAAGCCACCAACCACACCGAACGCCTTGGAAAGCGTACCGATTTCAATATCGACTTTGCCGTGCAGGCCAAAATGGTCCACAATACCGCGGCCGGCATCACCCATCACGCCTTCACCGTGCGCATCGTCAACCATGACCATGGCGTCATATTTGGCAGCGACTTCCACCAACTCAGGCAGCGGCGCGATGTCGCCGTCCATGCTGAACACGCCATCCGTCACCACCAGCTTGTGACGCGCTGTGCGGAATTCCTCCATTTTCTCCTGCAATGACTTCGGATTGCAGTGTTCAAAACGCACGCTCTTGGCCTTGGAAAGCCGGCAGGCGTCGATGATGCTGGCGTGGTTCAGCTCATCTGAGAAAATGACATCTTCGGCTCCCATGAGCGCCGGCACGGCGGCAACGTTGGAGTTGAAACCAGACTGAAACGAGATCGCGGCTTCGACCTTCTTGAACTTTGCCAGTTTGTCTTCCAGCTCATTGTGTAACGTCATGGTGCCGGCAATGGTACGGACGGCAGCCGGTCCCACGCCATATTGCTCGATGGCCTCCTGCGCCGCTTTCTTCAGCTCAGGATGGTTGGCGAAGCCGAGATAGTTGTTTGCACACATGTTGAGTACGCGTTTGCCGTCGACTTCGATCCAGGCATCCTGGGCCGTGCCAATAGTCCGAATCGTGTTGAATAAGCCCTGATCTTTCAATTGCGCTAATTCTTCATCGAGGAAATTGAGATTTGCCATTATTGTCTCCCAAGTCTTCGGTATTCAATCAAATGATAGGATTACGGTTAGGGCACAAACGGGTTGTACCTCAAAAGGAGCTAATCTATGAATACCTTAAATGATTCTTGATGTTTTGTGAAACGCTTTTGTTAAACCTTGGTGCTTACGGAGAACGGTCCAACAATTCTATACAGAGATCCTACTCCTTTGAGGCAATAGCACCTGCTTTTTCTTGCAGCTCCTTGGCCTTATTACGAAAGTATTCAATCACCTCTTGCGCCGACTTCCCATCGGTGTCTTTGCTCTGCCTGTCGCGAATCTGGCGTACCATCTTAGCAACATCAATCTTTTCCATAACTCGTTACCTCCCGCGGTGAATATATGTCCAGGGCGCGATAGCCTTGTTGCAGATTAACAGCATTGAATTGACGTATTTTGTCATACCGCACTATGTGCCTGAAATTCCAACTTACGAGAATGTCAACATCCACTATTGTAGCAAGTGCAATATGCAGCATATCATTCCTAAATCTCTTGGATAGTACCTTGTGTTTTAAATAGCTAGCGACCAGGTCAAGAGCCTCCTCGTCGACTCGAAGAACTTCAGACGTTAGGTCGAGGAGATACAGGTATTTCTCACGAACATGTTTTGGAGCATCAAGAATCTCGGCCTCCACAACTTCAGATGTCACGCCGATAAATAGTCCATGGCTAATATCCTTGAGTAAGGCATTTGACCACACTTCGAATTCCTCATCAAAGCATCCGCCGATGACAGACGTATCGAGATATATACGTTGAGTCTTCATCATTCCTTAGTGAGAAAGCTTATGCCACTCTGTAAAGTTAACATTCAAGTCATTCAAAGCAACGCTTCACAAGAGTGTATTCACAAGAGTGCTCAAGGTTTTCTACGCCGGTGTGCAAGAGTTTACTTATTGCACTTCCCGCGCGCCACATTTACGGTCACCAGAACCGGATCCCAGACCGGTGCAAACGGCGGCGCATAGCTCAGATCCAGGTGCATCATGTCGTCGAGTGTCAGCTTGTTCCACAAGGCAGCCGCGAAGACATCGATGCGCTTGCTGACGCCGCTTTTGCCGACCATCTGCGCCCCCAGCAGTCTGCGCGAACGTTTATCAAAAACCACACAAACGGCAACATCGCTGGCTGAGGGGAAGTAGCCCGCCTTCTCCTTTTCCGTGATGGTCACGCTGTCGACCTCAGGTGCATGTTCACGCGCCCGGCCAACGCACAACCCCGTACGGGCCACTTCCAGGTTAAACACTTTGAACACGGAGGTGCCGACGACGCCCCGAAAAGTCGCCGTCCCGCCTCCTATATTCTCACCGGCGACTCGCCCCTGCTTGTTGGCTGCAGGTCCGAGCGGAAAATAGTCCGGCTTGCCGGTCACCAGATTCTTGACTTCGATGCAATCGCCTGCAGCAAAGATATTTGGTACGTTGGTTTGCATCTTCCAGTCAACTGCTATAGCGCCGGTGTTGCCGATACGAACGTTCGCGCTTCTGGCGAGGTCTGTATTGGCTTTGAGTCCGGCGCAGATGAGCACGAAATCCGCCGGCAGCGTTGCATTACTACCGTGCAGCAGAACGGATACAACTTCGCCGCGGGCATTGCGTTCGAAGCGCTCGACCTGCGCATTGGTTATAACTTTAACTTGATGTGCCGACAACTCAGCCATCACATATTCGGAGATAGGCTGTTCGTAAGTCCGAAGTATCTTGTGGGACCGCTCAACCACAGTCACCTTTAGCCCACGCCGGCGACACGCCTCCGCCATCTCCATGCCAATATAGCCGCCACCGAAAATCACGACCCGTTGCGGACGCCTGCGGTCGATGAATTCCTTGATGCGAATGCCATCCTGCAATGTCTGGATCGTCCAGATATTATGCAGATCCGCACCGGGAACCTCCGGCCGAAACGGCGTACCGCCCACGGCAATCACCAGCCGGTCATAGTCATATACTCTCTCGGAATTAGCCTGCAAGTCGACTACTGTTATCCTGCGCTGCACCGGCTGGATATCGACGACACTGTGGCGGGTAAACACTTCGATATCGCGCTCGCGCCGAAAAGCTTCAGGCGAGATGGTTACCAGCTCGGACGCTTCGCGCACCAGATCGGAAACATAATATGGGATGCCGCAGGCGCTGTAAGAAACATGCGGTGTTTTCTCGAACGCCAGTATTTCCAGCTCGGGATTCATGCGTTTGGCCTTGCTGGCCGCACTCATGCCCGCCGCACAACCACCGGCGATGACGAGACGCTCCCGACGCGTTTTCGGATTGGTTTTAAGCATCAAAAAAAGTATGGATATCCATCGATCACTTTGAATACATAGCCATGCAGTGCGCCCAATATGGAGAAGACAATCAAGCCAGCAAGCAATAGCCAGGGAAATGCAAGGTCATACTTCTTGTGAAGATAATAGACAACTCCGCCCTGTCCAATGAAAATCAGCAGAAATGGCACAGCCATCAAAACAGGATCGCGTTGTACACACCAGGGACAATGCGGCACGCCCGCAATGTGAATGTTGCACATATCAGCCGCTCCCGCCCAGGGAAAAGTACAACCACAGCTATAAATCAAATCACAAAAAGGTAAAAGAAATATTACCGACACTGCCAGCGACAGAACTACAGCCGCTATGAAGTTACCCCGGGATGGAAGCATTATTTCAGTGGCCTAGCTTGCTTGTCATGAGTTCGATTTGTCATAAAGTTTGAGCAACCCGTGCGAGCCGAGATTGCCGAGGCCGCCTTTCACTGCCTGCGTAAACAACTCATACGCCAGCTCCACACCGCGAAAGCTGCCTCCCTCCCGCTTCGCTGTTTCGTGCGCGATGCGCAGATCTTTTTGCTGCATGCTGAGTTTAAATCCAGGCGCCAAATCACCTTTCAAAATTCGCGGACCGTAGTTATCGAGCGCCCCTGGACACCACTTTGTGCATCACCTGCGGGTCGAGTCCGATTGTCTCGGCCAGAACAAATGCCTCTGACATGGCCACAGCATGCAGACCACACAACACCTGATTGATCATCTTCGTGCGTTGGCCATTGCCATGGCTACCACAGTGAACGATGTTTTTGCCCAGCACCTGCAAAACCGGCTGCACCTTCTCGAACACCTCTTGCTTGCCGCCCACCATGATCGTCAGCGTGCCATTGCGCGCGCCCACATCGCCGCCGGAGACAGGCGCATCCAGCATATCACAACCTGACTCTGCAAGCTTTGCGGCAATTTGTTCCGTAGCTTCCGGAGAAATCGTGCTCATATCGGTGACAATTTTTCCCGCAGTCAGGCCGTTGTAAAGGCCTTTGTCGCCAAGCACAACCGCCTCAACATCAGGCGTGTCGTTGACTATGGTGATGATGAGATCGCATTTTTCAGCCAGTTCGGTGAGCGTGTCTGCAACCTGTGCGCCTGCATCACGCGGCGGCTGAGTCTTTTGCTGCGTACGATTCCACACCGTCAGCTCGTAACCCGCATTGAGCAGGTTGAGCGCCATAGGACGGCCCATAATTCCGAGTCCGACAAAACCGATTTTCATCAAAAACGTTCCTCCGGGAATTGGGTTGCGACATAGCTTAGTATAAGAATGAGGCGCGCCTTTGTCAATGACTTTGTGAGAAGTGCGTATTCCGGCATGTTTGTGCGGTCGCAACCGCTTGATAATTTCCGGCGCAACCAATCAGGATTCCATCCCTCGATATAGCCCTACGCTCACATGCAACTGAATTAGCCGCTGCTATTTGATGTGGAAGAACTCAGGCACCTGGCGCAAATGAGAATCTGCTACTCGCCGCTTGCTTGTTACTGAAAGCCCGGGTTGCGCATTTTCACCTGATGCAGCCTGGATGCTGTGGCAAG
>CAZVSL010000429.1:0-5762 GCA_964629935.1 uncultured Calditrichaceae bacterium
TCAACTTCAGGGCGATCATGGCCGACGTGTTCGATGTTATGACCACGCACCAGTTGCGGACGCCTTCCAATCTGCTGCTGCTCATGAAATCTCTGGCCACTTATGAAGATGTGGCGCGCAAGCTGAATCCGGATTTCGAAATCGTTTCGCTTGCCAGGCCCTATGTTCGCAAGCTGATATGGCGCAGATTGGACCTGAGTCGCCTGGCCTATGAGGGCTTTAAGTCTCTGCGTGACATCTATGAGTTACTTCGTGTCGGGCCGCGCGAGCTGGAGCTGCTGCTGCGAAAAATCAAGCGCGGTCAGTTTGCCATCGAACTTCAGGACCGCGGGCTTAGCAACCTGATGCAGGAAATCGATCGCTCGACCAATCGCATCGCCTTCAGCCTGATCATTGCTGCTTTGATCGTGGGCTCATCTTTGATATTAACGCTGGAAGCCGGGCCGTTGCTCTGGGGCTATCCCCTGTTTGGTTTGCTGGGTTTTCTGTTTGCCGGCTTGCTGGGCGTTTGGCTGGTGATCGCTATTCTGAGGTCAGGCCGGCTTTGAGATACGGTTCTTGTCATGCAAAAAACAGGTTTTATCATTTGCTAATCGATTCGGGCAACCTGGAAATCTGATTTCTACAAAGTGAAAACACGGGACCTCAAAAAACATCCGATTCTCCGTACCATAGGCGAAGTCGGAGACAGGAGCGGCGTTGAGGTGCATGCTGTCGGCGGATTTGTGCGCGACAGCTTGCTGGGCAGCGACAGCAAGGATATCGATTTTGTTGTGGTCGGGGATGGTCCTGCCTTTGCGCGTGCTGTCGCTGATGCGCTTTCCGCAAAGCAAGTCGTGGTCTATGAGAAATTTGGCACCGCTCTCGTGGAAAAAAACGAGTACAAACTGGAGTTCGTCGGCGCACGCAAGGAAAGCTACCGCAGCCATTCCAGAAAGCCAAGCGTTGAAGCAGCGGATCTGGCCAGCGATTTGGCGCGCCGGGATTTCACCATTAACGCCATTGCCGTGGCCCTGAATCGGGAACGGTTTGGCCGGATGACCGACCCCTTCAACGGCAGCGATGATATTCGCAATCGCATTATTCGGACGCCACTCGATCCGGTGGTGACATTCAAAGATGATCCGTTGCGTCTCATGCGCGCCATTCGCTTCGCAACACGCCTGGAGTTCGAAGTCGATCCGGACACCCTGGCCGGCATGAAACGCATGTCGTCCCGTCTTAGAATTGTCTCTATGGAACGTATCACAGATGAATTCCTGCAGGTCCTGAAAACGCAAAAACCTTCCATAGGATTTCGTTTGATGGAGGAGTGCAGCGTATTGAGGGTTATTTTCCCGGAGCTGCTCCGCCTGAAAGGCGTGGAGGAGATCGAAGGGCATCATCACAAGGATGTATTTTTTCACACGCTGAAAGTGGTGGACAACGTTGCCGGCATGACCGATAAGTTGGAGCTGCGTTACGCGGCGCTGGTGCACGATATTGCCAAACCAAGGACCAAGCAGTTTGTGAAAGGCAAAGGCTGGACCTTCCACAATCATGAGGAAATTGGGGCGCGCATGCTGCCGGGCATCGGCCGGCGCCTGCGTCTGTCCAAAGATATAACCAAATACGCACAAAAGCTGACGCGCTTGCATCTGCGGCCTATCGCGCTCACCGAAGAAGATGTGACTGATTCTGCTTACCGGCGTTTGCTGGTACAGGCGGGTGAAGACCTCGACGATCTGTTGACATTGTGCCGCGCGGATATCACCTCGCGCAACCCAAAACGGGTACAACGACATCTGCGAAATTTTGATTATGTCGTGCGGCGCCTGCAGGAGGTCGAGGCAAAAGACCGCATGCGTGCATTCCAGAGCCCTGTGCGTGGCGATGAGATAATGGCAGCTTGCGGTCTCAGTCCCGGGCCAAAGGTTGGCAAACTAAAAAAGATGATCGAAGAGGCCATCCTCGAGGGCAAGATACCGAATGAGCACGACGCTGCCTTTGAGTATCTTATGCAGATCAAGGATGAGGTGTTGAAGTAGTACTTTTCGTTTCTTTGCAACCTGCAAGGTCATCCCTCCATCAAATCTTTCCTTAAAGTCATTAATGCCTGAAATGGTAAACTTCTTGCGATAAGCTGCCGATTATCCTCACGTTACCGTGATTCGCAAAGGGCAAAAAACGGAAGGAAGCACGTGCGCACCTTAACTCTGAAAGATGTTGAAGCCGGCATGCAGCTCGCAGAGCCCGTCAGGACGCTGCAAGGTTTTGAGCTGGCCAGGGCCGGCGTGGCAATCACCCACAAGCATTTGAAAGCGTTCAAGGCATGGGGCGTCACCGAAGTTAAAGTCGATTCAGACGAGATACATGAAGCACAGCAGCACGCGGCGCCGCCCAGTAGTCAGGATGTCGAAATGGAAGTCCGCCGCCGTTTTCAAAAAAACAACGAAGACAATGATGTCATCAAGGAGCTGATTCGAATTGCGATCCAGCGTCGAATGAGTGCACAGGGAGGCCCCGATGGACGATCTGCACACGTTGCTGCTTAAAGTAAAGCGTATTTCCAGTCTTCCTACCATTTTTCTAAGAGTTAACGAGCTCATCAATGATCCAAGAAGCAGTGCGGCGGACCTGGGCAGGGTTATCGAAAAGGACCAGGCGCTAACTTCCCGGCTGCTGCGCCTGGCCAACTCAGCGTTCTACGGATTCCCGGGCAAGATCGAAACCGTTTCCCGCGCAGTTTCGATCATCGGTTTCAAGCAGCTTCAGGAGCTCGTGCTGGCCATATCCGTAAGAAGCATTTTCAGCGGCTTCGCAAGCTCGAGCCCGATTAACATGCGCAGTTTTTGGCAACATAGCATCGCCTGCGGTATTGCAAGCCGCAATTTCGCCATTCTGAAGGGCATCAAAGCGCCGGAATCCTTTTTTGTGGCCGGGTTCCTGCACGATTTCGGGCGTCTGATCCTGCTGGAGCACTATCCGCAAAAGTATGCCGAAGTCTATGACACAGCCACGCGCAAACAGGTCTTCATTCATGAGGTGGAGAAGGAGTTGTTCGGCTTTACGCACGCAGATGTTGGCGGCGAGCTGATTCGCACCTGGCGGCTGCCAGCAGGGCTTGCCGAGGCCATTGCGTACCATCACCACCCACAAAAGGCCCATGAATATGCGGAGCTGACAGCTATCGTTCACATCGCCAATGTGACCGTTCATGCCTGTCAATTCGGTTTTAGCGGAGACCAATTTGTGCCGGTGCTAAGCGAAGAAGCCTGGCGGCTCACAGGTCTCAAGGCCAGCGTTCTGGAGCCAGCCGTCAACAAGACGCAAGAGCAATTGGATGAGCTTT
Organism: uncultured Calditrichaceae bacterium; assembly: GCA_964629935.1. Taxonomy (GTDB): domain Bacteria; phylum Zhuqueibacterota; class Zhuqueibacteria; order Oceanimicrobiales; family Oceanimicrobiaceae; genus CAZVSL01. Next base: position 3,332 of record CAZVSL010000429.1, read on the forward strand.
TCGAGTTTCTGATACCAATGTGAGAAAGGTGGCGTTGTCCATGGGTAACCATGATCCACAAAAGGCCTACCTCGAGAAGCGTGTCGCATTTCTGGAGGAGGTAAACCAGAAAATTAAGGGCTCGCTGGATTCGGTTTGGAGTCTCGCGAGTTTTCAGAAGCAAATTGGCAACAAGCATGACGTTTCCGCTATTCTGCGCGCCAGCCGTGAGCGGGTCCTCGATCTGATAGATTTCAAGGCAATCGCATTCTTTCTGTACGACCCCAACTCGTATGAATTTTTGCCAAAGCACATGTTTCCGCAATTCATGCACGATTATGTTATGGCTGAGGTAGATATTCAAATTGAAAAGGGAACATTCGCCTGGGCCTTAAATCAGAATACGCCCGTGGTCATCCGGCCGGAAAAGATGCTCAAGGACCATGAGCTTGTGCTGCATGCCCTTGCCACTGAAAATCAAACCCTCGGCATATTTTTCGGCCAGCTCAACGTTCAGCGTGACCAGGTATATCACGAATCCTTCGACCTGCTTTCCATTGCTTTGATGACCACAGCGCTGGCCCTGGAAAATGCGATCCTGTACCGTGATATCGATCGCTTCAACCGTGAGCTACAGGATCGGGTTGCAACCCGGACCAACGAGCTGCGGGAAAGCAATGAAAAACTTGAGGCTGAAATTGGCGAACGTCAGAAAGCAGAGCATGAGCTTACCAGACACAAAACATATTTCGAGGCGCTGCTCAATTGTGCGCCTGCAGCCGTGGTGTCGCTGGACCTCGATTTTAAGGTTGTGACCACAAATCCTCAGTTTGAAGCACTTTTCAGCTACAAGCTAGAAGAAATCAAGGGACAGAGCCTGGATCCTTTTATTGTGCCGCCTGAGTTTTCGGACGCTGCGCGCGAGATGACTCAGAAGGCATTACAAGGCAGGGTTGAAAGGGTGGAGTCGATCCGCTGCCGCAAAAATGGCTCCCTGATACACACGGAAGTCTCTGGTTCGCCGGTGATTGTCAACGGCAAGAAAGTCGGCGTGCTCGCTATCTACGAAGACATCACGCAACGCAAGCAAGCCGAAAAAGAGCTCATGCGCGCCAAGGAAGCAGCGGAGATGGCAGCGCGCGCAAAGAGCGAGTTCCTGATGAACATGAGCCATGAAATCCGCACACCTCTGAACGCCATTATCGGTATGAACGAGCTGGTGCTGGATACCGAGGTCACGGACGAGCAACAGGAGTTTCTGGAAGTCGTGCAATCGTCATCAGAGGGACTTCTGAGCCTGCTTGACAACATTCTGGATTTGTCTCAAATTGAAGCTGGTAAATTGCACCTTGAGGAGCGCGAGTTTCATCTCATAGCACTCATCGAGTCTGTGTTGAACACATTCAGTGTAGACGCAGATATCAAGGGTATCGAGCTTATTGGCGACATCGAGCCCGGCTTGCCGGACGCGGTCACAGGAGACGCGGCCCGCTTGCAGCAAATTCTGCTCAATCTGCTCGCCAATGCGATCAAGTTTACGGATAAAGGTGAGATCATCTTGCAGGTCAGGTCTGACGCCCGGTCCGGCAATGAGGAAAGCAAAGCTGAGCGCATTCGTTTCAAATTTGCCGTAATCGATACCGGAATCGGTATCTCCGATGAGCACCTCGAGGTTATCTTCGAGAAATTCTCTCAGGCGGACAATTCCATGACGCGCAAGTTTGGCGGCTCCGGGCTCGGACTGAGCATCACGCGGAATCTCGTTGAACTTATGGGAGGCAAGATCGCTGTCGAAAGCGAGAGCGGCAGCGGAAGTGCATTCCGCTTCTTTGTAGATTTATTGCGTGACGAGCATCAGCCCGGGGCAGGCGAAGCGCAGCAGAATTGCTTTCAGGGTCGCAGGGTTCTCCTGGTTGAGGATAACCGAAAAAACGCAGACGCTCTCAAACGAATCCTTGAATACTGGGGCATACATGTAAGTTGGGTGGGAGATGGCGCCGCAGCCATCGAATTGCTTGAAAAAAACTCCGAATCGCCTGATGTCGTGATAGTGGACTACGAAATGTCTGGCACAAACGGCGTTGATTTGACGCGGACGATTCTCGCAAAGCCAGAGACGGCTAACCTCGACATTGTCCTGATGAAGCCCAGAAGTCTGAAGGCGAGCCTCATCGAAAGTGACTTGCGTTTTGCCGGCAAATTATCCAAGCCCGTGGCATACTCAAAGCTTCACGCTCTGCTGACGGAGTTGTTCACGCCCAAAGCTCAGGCTGCCGAAGAGTCTGCCGCTCCTAAAATCACCAAATCGGGCGAGCCGCACCGTGTCTTGCTGGCCGAGGACAACTTTGTCAATCAGCAAGTTGTATGCGAGGCTTTGCACAAGGCCGGATATGCAATCGAGGTGGCTGAGACGGGGGAAGCTGTTGTGGAACTGTACGAGCGCAATGGTTTT
>CAZVSL010000430.1:0-5750 GCA_964629935.1 uncultured Calditrichaceae bacterium
CAAGGCGACCACCAGCGTCAGGCCGCCCGCCAGCACGAACGCCAACAATGGCATCTCGATGCGATAGGCAAAATCGGAAAGCCAGCGCTCCATCAGAAAATAGCCGAGCGGTGCTCCCAGGATGAAGGCAATTGCCACGAGCCGGGTAAATTCCCTGGAAAGCAATAGAAGAATGCCTGGCACAGTTGCGCCTAACACTTTGCGCACACCGATCTCTTTCGTGTGTTGTGCCGCGGAGAAAGAGGACAGACCAAACAGCCCCATGCAAGCAATCATGATTGCCAGAAATGCAAAATAGCGAAAGAGCTGCCCGAGCTGCATTTCCGATTGATACATGTTGTTTAGTGTCTGGTCGAGAAAAGACATCTGGTATGGCTGCTCTGGCAGGAATTCGCGGTAGGTCTTTTCTATAAAATCGAGCGTGGCCGGGATATCGCCGCCCCTGAGTTTGACAAATGCTACGTTGAATGCGCCGGGATCGTGTGACAGCACCAACGGCGCTATTTCCTGTCGCAAAGAGGTGAAGTTGAAGTTCCTCACCACACCGATAATGGGTCCTGCTAACCCATCTTCCCTCCGCAATTGCTGGCCGATTGCCTGTTTCGCATCCGGCCAGCCAAATTCTGCTGCCGCGCTTTCGTTGACCACGAATGCCGAGCTGTCCGTGCCAAATTCATTTGAGAAAAAGCGGCCGGCCGCCATTTGCAGGCCGAGGAGATCAGCGTAGTCGTGGTCTACCGAATAGGTCGAGATAAGGCTAAGAGCATCAGCGGTCATGGCATCACTGCGATAATCATATCGGATCGTCTGCCCTACCGGTAGGCCGGAGGATTGCGCCACCTTGATAATACCCGGGTGCGCCAGCAAGGTATTGCGAAAAGTATCATAGTTAAAACCATGCCGCGACTGCACGCCCACAAACCAGGCCACGTGCTCTTTGTCGAATCCGAGCTTCCGGTTGCGAACATACTCCAACTGGTTGTGCACCACCTGAGTCGCGAAAACCAGGACGATAGAAATGACAAATTGGAAAACGATCAGACCTTTGCGAAATCCGGCGTGACCGGCGCTGCCACCAGTGGTTTTGCCGGATGCGCCCTGAAGCACTTTGACCGGTTTAAACGCGGAAAGAAAGAAGGCTGGATAGCTGCCGGCGAGCAGACCAAGTACAATGACTAAAGCGACGAGTGCCGGCAGAATTGAGTCGCTGCCCCAGTAATGCACCTGCAATGTCTTTTGTGACAGCAGGTTGAATTGCGGTAGCAGGAGCTCAATTAATCCCACAGCCAGCACTATGGAAAGCAAGCTGGTGATGACTGCTTCCGTGAGAAATTGATAGATAAGCTGCTTGCGGGCCGCGCCAAGCACCTTTTTTATGCCGACCTCTTTGCTCCGCTTTAGCGCGCGGGCAGTGGACAGATTCATAAAGTTGACACAGGCGATGAGAATGATCAGGATGGCGATCGCTGAAAAAAGATAGACATTGGTGATATCGCCATTGGGTGAATCAAAAAGCAGGTTGGAGTGCAGATGGATGTCAGTTACTGGCTGCAGCCAGATTCGCGTTTTGGACGCAGTCTCTTCCGGCATGTAACGCTGAACCAGGTCAGGGAGCTTGCTTTCGACGACGGCCGGTGACACGCCCTCCTGAAGCCGCACGTAGCTGTAAGAAAAATACCAATCCCAGTTTTGGATGATCTGCGGCGCAATCTGGCTCAGGGTAGCGTCGGAGGCCAGGAAATCGAAATCCCGGTGCATGTTTTCCGGAAAGTTTTCGATGACACCCGTGACCTGGTAGTCCCGTTCATCAGATACTGTCATAACGCGCCCGGTGAATTGCAGCCTCTTTCCCAAAGGGTCACTGCGCCCAAAATACTTCTCCGCCATCTCTTGCGTCAGCACAACAGAATTTGGGGCATCTAAGGCACTCTCCGGATCGCCTGCGATAAATTTGATGGCGAAAACCTCCACGACCCCGGGATTAACAAAGGCAAAAGCATCGCCACGGAAGGACTGATTTTTCTCAGGATTTCTGAGCGTGGGACCGGTGGTGGTGAATCTTACTGCTTTCTCTACCTCGGGAAATTCTCTGGCCATAGTCACTGCCATGGGCGCGGAGCTGACGGCGTAGCGCTGGATTGCGCCTTCTGCCTTATTATCCACAGCCAATCGATAAAGTCGGTCAGCGTGGGGATGGAACCGGTCATAGCTCAATTCGTGCCAAACCCAAAGCGCGATAAAGACAAAGCAGGCAACACCGACAGCCAGGCCCACCACGTTCACGATTGAAACGACTTTGTCCATGAGCAGGCTTCGCGCAGCGGTTTTTAGATAATTGCTAAACATGAAGCGCTCCCAATGATTTCAGCATCTTTCTGCCATTTCTGTTAGACATCAGTAATAGACTATTTTACCACCGCTAAGCTTGGCAATGAGTATACAATAAGCGTACCAGGTCTGTTTTTAAACAACTTAGACACAATTGAGCGGAAGCTGGTCGCAAAAGTATCCGTTATCATGACAGAAGGTGTAACGAATTCGTACGGAATGGAAAAACTACCCTGTGCCATCTGTGACCCTTATTCCCAAAGATAGGAGAATCCATAGTTGGCGTAACATTAATGTGATTGGGTGAGAATGTCGGTTGGCCTTTCAAAACGCTTGCCCTCTAGCCATGATATCGCTATATTCTGCATACGCTCCTTGCTCCCTTGTTCCGGGCTTTTGACTAATGGACAAACGAGAAGAAACCCTAAATATTCTAAAAAAAGCATTTGCGCCGGACGACGCCTACAAGTTGCTGGAATATATCGAATCACGGATTCCGGAAGACGTCTCGACTCAAAAGGACATCTATGCTTTGAAGCTTGATATCGAGACAGTTCGCGCTGATCTCGCAAAAGATATCGAGACAGTTCGCGCTGATCTCGCAAAAGATATCGAGACGGTTCGTGCTGATCTCTCAAAAGATATCGAGAGAGTACGTGCTGATCTCGCAAGAGACATCGAGAAGATGCGGGCAGATCTGTTAAAATGGAGCTTCACTTTTTGGATAGCTCAGATCGCACTGCTTGCCGGGATTCTGTTTAAGCTTCTGACTTAATCACCTGAGAATCACTGTGCAAATTGGCTGAGGCTACTCTCCCGTCATCGCATCCTTCCCACCAACCAAATGGCCGTCTCGTTAGATTGAAACGTTCTAGCCTGCATGATTCACAAATCGCCGCCTCCGCCACAGGATAAATCCTGCGGGTCCGCATAGCAAATCCCGCGGACTTGAACCCGCCAGAAGGCGGCTTTAGCCGTCTTGCATGGATTGAGCCTGATGCTTCAGCATTAGGCTCAAAGGGTCGAATTCATGAATAATGCCGGCTAGCCAAACAAGTCCCGGATTTCATCATTCATATCTCAGTGAGTCCACCGGATTCGCCAAACCTGCGCGAATCGCCTGCGTGCTCACCGTTAGCAACGCAATCAGCAACGCCATACCACCGGCCACAGCAAACAGCCACCACGAAACTCCAACACGGTAGGCGAAATTCTCTAACCAACGCTGCATGACATAGTAAGCGACGGGCCAGGCAATCAGATTGGCCAGCAGCACAAGCAGCATGAACTCGCGGGACAATAGCCCGACAATGCCAGCCACGGATGCGCCCAGGACCTTGCGAATGCCCACTTCCTTGGTACGCTGTTCAGCGCTCAAGGCTGCCAGACCGAACAAGCCAAGACAGGCTATGAGAATAGCCAGCCCCGAGAAGCCAACGAAAATCTGAGCCAGACGCTTTTCGGAACGATAAAGCTCATCAAAGGTGCTGTCCAGGAAGAAATAGTCCAGCGGACGCTCCGGCTCAAATTGCCTCCAGGTAGATTCCACAAAACGCAGCGTTTCGGCCAGATATTGTGTATTCAAACGGATGCTCAGGAAACGAAACCAGCCGGGCTGGATGAACATCACCATCGGCCGTATCTCCTCATGCAGAGAGCGGAAATGAAAATCCTTCACCACACCCACAATTCGGCTGGTTTGCCAGACGGTATTTCCCTGCTCATCCTGGCCGTCGATGCGTTTGAAGCGCATACCGACCGGATCAGACCAGTTATACATTTGCGCAGCCGTCTCGTTGATCAGCATAGCTTCGTCTACGTCACTGGCAATTTTGTCGGAGAAATCGCGGCCTTTGACGATCTCCATCTGCAGAGTCCCGACAAAATCGTGGTCGACGAGCAGGGTGCGCGCCTGGTATCTCTGTTCTCCAGAATCACTGGTGGCAATAAATGGCATACCCCAGTCGCTGCCGCCTAATAGATTGCCGCTGGCGGTCGCTGCCATGATCTGATTGTGCGCCAGCAGAGCTTGCTTGAATGGCTGATAATCGTCCTCAATGGAACTATCCGTTATGCGAATAACCAGCATTTGTGAATGGTCGAATCCCAGGCGTTTGTTACTTATGAAATCGAGCTGACGGTTGACCAGGAAAGTCGCCAGAATTAGCGCCACCGATATCGAAAATTGAAACACGACCAGAGCTTTGCGCAGCCAGGTGCGGCCTGAACCGGGCAACCAGTCACCTTTGAGAACCGCTGTCGGTCGGAAGCGCGAAAGATAGAATGCCGGATAGACACCCGCCAGCAATCCCACCACTAGCGCCAATGCCAACAGTGCCGGCAGAAGCCACTCGTTCGTGCTGAAGTCCAGCGCCAGCGTTTTTCCTGTGAGATTAGAAAATGCGGGCAGAAGCAGCTCGACCAGTACCAGCGCGGCGAGCAAAGCCAGAAAGCTGAGCACCATAGTTTCGGACAGGAATTGCTGAATCAACTGTGTGCGCAACGACCCGACCACTTTTCGAATACCGATTTCGCGGGCGCGTTTGGCAGATTTGGCTGTGCTCAGATTCATGAAGTTAATGCAGGCAATGAGCACTACAAGGATTGCGACCACACTGAATAACGTAACATACATAGCATTGCCGTTGGGCTGCAACTCTCTTTCATAATTGGAATGCAAATGAATGTCAGTCAGCGGCTGGAGTCGAACCAGGGTTTGTTCGGCCTCTTCGCTGGTAATATGTCGGCGCTGGAAATCGGGGAACTTGGCCTCCAGCGCCTTGATGTCTGCATTCTTTTCGAGCAACAAGTACACATAGAAATTGCTCACATCCCACTCATCCTTGTCCCAAAGAGCATAGCTGGAAAAGGGCACGAGAAAGGCAAAATCGAGGTGAGAATTCTCGGGCGGATTCTGAACCACACCCGTCACAACCCGGGTCGCTCCATCAAACTCGAGCCTGGCTCCAAGCGGATTTCTGTCCGGAACCAATTTGTTTGCCAGATCCTGAGTCAGAACCACAGCGTTGGGCTCAGTGAGCGCGGTTTTCTGGTCTCCTTTGAGAAGCTTGAACGAAAAGACATCGAAAAACGTGGAATCTGTATAGAAACCGTTATCCTCAAACAAACCCTTGTCATCCCGCTTGACCAGTGTCCGGCCGAAATGGCGAAAGCGGACAAAAGCCTCGACTTCAGGATACTCTTCTTGTAGAGCGGGTCCCCACGGCGCGCCCGCACGCACGATTCCGCGATACACATCCTGAGCGTTCAATTTCACGATTCGGTAAATTCGGTCGTGCCTGGTGTGGAACCGGTCGAAGTTTACCTCATGCTGCACCCAGAGCAAGATGAGAATACAGCACATTATTCCGATGGTTAGTCCGGCCAGATTGATCAGGGAATAGCTCTTGTGTTTAAGCAGA
>CAZVSL010000431.1:0-5736 GCA_964629935.1 uncultured Calditrichaceae bacterium
CAGACATAATCATGTGAGGTCGTGTCCAGGGTGGTCAGCGAGAGCACATCGCTGGAGTCGACTGCCCGGCCTGCTTGCAGGTCAATGGCGTGGTAAAGGTAGGTGCGCGCTGGCAGTACTGTGGTATCTACCAGGGTGGTCTCGGCAGCGGCAACCTGGCCGGAAAACAGAGAGATGCCATCTCTGCGCAGCTCCAGGACACGGGCGCCAGCATTGTCTGTAAAAGAAACGTTGAGCGCGACTTCAACTGCTTCCACGCGAAACGGTGAGAGCATGACGCCCGGCGCCCTCGAGGGGCCAGAGGGTGTGTCTTTGCTGCAAGCCGTAAAAGCAAAAACGATGACGAGGGGGATGGTGTATTTTTGCATGGATATTCCCGGGATAAGTTCCGAGTCATACCTTTTTCAGAAATTTACAAATCGGTCGCAAAATTCCAAGAAGAATAACTTGTGACTTTTGGTTGTTATTTTTGGCAAGCTCTCGTCTTAAACACTTTTTCCCTAAAGGCCGACAGACAGCGCCCGGTGCGCTGCTTGAACCAGCGCGTGAAGTTTGCCTCATCACGGAAACTGAAAAACGCCACAATAACGCGAGAAGGATCGGCCTCACCCGGACAAAGTCCCGTAAACAATACTGGATCTACTGACCCCGTAACCGGCACGGACTCTTGCGACCGGAACCGAACAGATGGACCACGCAAAGACGCCAGAGCGCAAAGAAGATCACGCAAAGAAGACTGCGAATCTTTATTCTTTTTATTTTGCGCCTTTGCTATCAAATGATCGGCCATGGCGGTCATTTCGGCTTCACTCGATTGCATGGATTGTGCCTGAATCGCGTATGCCAATACCAGGCTGAGACTAAGCAGCAGCATGAGCGAAACCACGATGACTCTCATTTTGTTCTGCATGATAAACCTCCTATCCATTCAGGATATTCTTGACTTTCAAGAGTCGATGCTTTAGCTTCAGGTTGGTTTGAATGTTGTTGAAACGCCGGGCCATTAAAAAAGGCACAGGTGTTTTCTCCCTTTTTTGCCTCCGGTTACCAGCCGGACAAACAGGTAAATTCAAGCTGCAATTCAGGCGATTGGTGAACGTTTCGCAGGCGGTCCCAACCGCTGGTTTTTTTTTATTGGTAAAGTTACCTTTCAAGAACTATTTATGTTAGCAAACCATGCAGCTTTAGAAGATTGTAATTGCATCACCTCCTTTGAATAAATGATTCTTATTCCTGGCGTTTTCCCCGAGCAATTAATGCCCTGGTACCATTTTCCCCTACCGCTACCACAACATCATCTTGAACTGCTAATCCGTTCAAGGCAAAAGTGGATATTCCCAGAGAATCAAATAGCTTCCAATCATTACCATCAAAATGCGCCAAAAGCCCGAAATCCCCTGCGACAAAGACATCGAATTGGTGATTGCCGCGCACACGGTTTTTGTAGATTTTGGGCAGGTCTTGTACCTGACGCCATGCGTTTTGTTCATAAATGAAGAATCCATCCCCACAGGTGTATAGTGGTGTATTTTCGCCAAACCAGATAGAGTGCATGCTGCGCTGCGGTTGCCAGTTAAATTCCTGTACCGTGTTGTCCGGCAGAATCTGCAAAATTTTCATCTCCCCGGCCTGGAGTTTACTGGAAACCGCGCAGAATATTCTATAATCCTGTGTTTGTTCATCAAAAACGCCCCAGATGTCATTGATGGTCTGTTCCGTACCGCTGTCAAGCTTTTGCCAGCTTTGGCCGTCATAATGATGGATATTTCCTTTGTCACCTACGCTCCACAAATCTGAACTCGACGTACCCCAAAAGCTATTTGCCCTACCAAAGGTTGTATCCTGAAGGCTATCGAATAGAAATTCCCAATCTCCCCACTGTTGACCGTCATAACGAATAACCTCACCCCCGGTGGTGACAATTATATCATCATGACTAAAAGCATAAATTGCACGAAGCTCCGCAATTATAAATGAATTTGTATTCCATATCTTGACTGGAATTCTAATCATTTCCCATTCGCTTCCCGTCCAATGAACAGCGTTATAGTCGATAAACTGTCCGGTGGAATCCTGCACAAAGATTTCGCCAACCGCCCAAATATCATCCTCGTCAATAATGCAAACGTCGTGCAGTTTGGAGGCATTGCCATCGCCAAAGTTCAGGATTTCCCAGGCGAACTCATGGCTGGTGGTGTCAGGCAAGACCGGTTCGGGTGGTTTGGTGGGTGAGCTGTCGTTGCTGCAGCTTAGCAAGCCGAGGGCTAAACCAAGGGTTATGAGTTGTTTGAGGGGTTGCATGATGCAAAATCTCCATTTAATTTGTGGGCTTCCGAGCCTCCTTTAGGGCATGTTTCTGCTCTGTGGTTCCGGTTACCAGCCGGACAAGAGGCAATTCAAGCTGCCACCAAAGCGGTTGGAGAACGTTTCGCAGGCGGTCCCAACCGCTTGTGTTTTTATTGGTATTTTGGCTCCTTTCTGTAAGAAGCAAATATCTATTTGCTATGATCTCCTGAACGAATCACCTCCTTTCGAAATGAATGATTATTTCCAAAAAAGCTTTGTCAGTCGTTGCGCAGGCCGCGCAGCACAACGGCGCGATCGTCGGTGGACCCTACTGCACATATAATGTCATCTTGTACCGCAACTTCACGATAGCTACCGGCAGTCAGTGCGGTTTGCTCTCGATAACTTCGCCAACTGCTGCCATTGTAATGCAGGACATCACCAAAAGAGCCCACCACAAATATATCATTCATATGATTGCCGCGGATTGCACGAGAGAAATAGGTTGTAACAGTGAGTAGCCCCGGTCCACCCCAGTCCTCATTGGAGGTTATATCTTTTTTGCTGTAAATGCCATCACCAATGACATAATAGACCTTGCCCGGATCAAACCAAACCCCGGAGAGCACACTCTCAATACGACTATCTGGAAGCCTTTCAACCTGTAGATTATTGATTCTTAAAATGGCACGCTCACGGGAAACGAAAATGTTCGAAGCCACAGCAAGAATCGTATATTCGCCGGTATCAGGGTCTCTTCCGCCCCAGATATCCTGTATGTCCAAATCCGTACCGCTGTCAAGCTTTTGCCAGTTTTGGCCGTCATAATGAATGATTGCCCCCTTTCGTCCTATTGCCCATAGATTTGAGCTTGAATTCCCCCAGACTTTTTGTATTAGTTGCCCTTCCTCCAGTATTGCATCATCGTTTCCGGGAAATGCATTAACCCAGAAAGACTCTATTTGTTGACCGTCGTAATGGTGGACGCCGCCATCGGCCAACCAGATATCGTCAGCAGCAAATGCAAAAATACCTTCCGGCTTTAAATTAACTGTCCGGTTTTGCGCCGGGGCAGCTAACCTTTTTAATTGCCAGGATGTGCCATTCCAATGTATGGCTCCATAAGCCGGGTATTCAAACTGCCCGGTCGAATCCAGTACAAAGATTTGACCGACTGCCCAAATGTTGTTTTCATCTACAATTGCTATGTCAGACAGATAGCTGCTGCCTGCGCCGCCGCCAAAAGTTTGTATTTGCCAGATAAACTCATGGCTGGTGGTGTCTGGCAAAACCGGCTCGGATGGTTTGGTGGGTGAGCTGTCGTTGCTGCAACTTAGCAAGCCAAGGGCTAAACCAAGGGTTATGAGTTGTTTGAGCTGCATGAGCAAAATCTCCATTAAATTTGTGGGCTTCCGAGCGTCCTTTAGGGCATGTTTCTGCTCTGTGGTTCCGGTTACCAGCCGGACAAACAGGTAAATTCAGGCTGCAATCTAGGCGGTTGGTGAGCCGTAAGAATGTTGGCCATCTGAAATGGAGCGCTGTTCCAAAATTCTAAAAATTGACATGAACGACAAACTGCAAAACTAAAGTTTTGCACTCCGATGTTCACACCGCTAATTTCTTACGGTGAGCGGGCTCCGCTGGTCCACAATCGGCTCAGAATCGTCGTCCAGGAGACCGAAACCATCGCTGAAGGAATTTGGGCAGGCAGGCTTCCCCACACCTCCTACAACCACAATTGCACGACCTGTGTTCGCAAATTGCAGCAAGACAAGAATGGTGCCAATACGCTCAAAAAGTTGGGTTTGGTTATATAAGAACTTGTTTTTGAAAAGGTTGTTTCGAGTAGGTGAGGCGTGCCGGTGTCATCTTCAATTCTCAAGATTGGTGATGAACTTCGATGTATTCTCGTTTGTGAGAAAATAAAAAAAGCCCCCACGCATCAACACGCAGGGGCTTTCTATGGTCCCTATTAGTGTCAAGAGCAGTGCTTACCTCAATCCACCCGCCGCCGCAAATAAGCCGGCACATCATAATCCTCATGCTTATCATGCTCTTTTTCATAGCTGTCTTCATGCGTGACCTCGGCATGGCCGTTGCTTTTTGCGCGCTCTTCCATGCGCAGATAGGTCGGCACTTCCAGATCGGCTGCCGGTAGATCCGGCATCTCGAAGCGTCGGGCGCGGCCGTTGGCTGAGCTGAGCCGGCCGTTGCGGCTGAAGCCCGTGGCAATGACCGTCACTCGCATTTCGTCCGCCAGGTTGTTGTCGATGACGGCGCCGAAGATGATGTTGGCGTCTTCGCCGGCTGCCTCGGTGATGACGGAGGTGGCGTCGTTGACTTCGTGCAGGGTCATGGTTTCGCTGCCGCTGACGTTGACGATAACGCCGAGGGCGCCCTCGATGGATACTTCCTCCAACAGGGGAGAGGAGATCGCCTGCTGCGCCGCCTCAACCGAACGATGCTCGCCGCCGGCAACGCCGGATCCCATCAGTGCATCGCCCATCTCCAGCATCACGGTGCGCACGTCCGCGAAGTCGAGATTGATCAGGCCCGGTACTGCGATCAAATCGGAGATGCCCTTTGTCGCCTGCAACAGCACATCGTCAGCGATCTTGAAAGCGGAGTTCAGCGGCGTGTCCTTTGGTACGACAGAAAGCAACCGTTGGTTGGGAATGACGATGAGCGTGTCGACGCGCTCCTTCAACTCGGCGATGCCCTCCATGGCGCGACGCATGCGCTTCGGGCCTTCGAACATGAACGGTTTGGTGACGATGCCGACCGTGAGCGCGCCGACGTCCTTGGCGATTTCCGCCACGATAGGCGCCGCGCCTGTGCCGGTGCCGCCGCCCATGCCGGCGGTGACAAAGACCATGTCTGAATCCTCGAGGGCCTCGAATATGATTTCCCGGTCTTCCTCAATGGCCTTGCGGCCAACGTCCGGGTTGGCGCCGGCGCCCAGCCCTTTGGTGAGTGCACGCCCGATCTGCAGGCGGGAGTTCGCCTTGCAGTGTTCCAGCGCCTGCAGGTCCGTATTGACCGTGATAAATTCAACACCGTTGAGACTCGCCTCTATCATGCGGTTGACAGCGTTGCCGCCGGCGCCGCCAACGCCAACCACTTTCATCCTTGCGGTCGGGCTGTGGTTTTCGTCAAATGCAAATCGCAAATTCATAGTATCACTCCTTCTTTATTTGAAATTCCAGTATAACATTATTGGCTAAGCTAAGGAATTACACCGGTCGATTGAGCGCGCCGAACCAGGTCCGCATGCGCTCCATCACCCACCTGAACATGCCGTGTTCGCCGTTCAGCAGGTGCTCGCCGTTATGACGGTTTTGCAGGCCATAATGCACGAGGCCAACTCCGGTCGCGTGCATGGGACTGCGCACCAGGTCCCGCAGACCGTTGAAGCCGTTGGGGACCCCGAGCTTGACCGGCATATCGAAA
>CAZVSL010000432.1:0-5702 GCA_964629935.1 uncultured Calditrichaceae bacterium
AGTATTGCGCCGTTATTCTCTTATGGAGTTCAATATTTCAGTATTGCGCCGCTGTTTTCGTTCAATCATCCAATTCACACGGCTTACTTGATCAACACCACCGTCTTGATCGCTTCTTTGGCGCCGGTGCTGTCCTGCACTTTGATGCGTACAATATAGCGTCCGTTTTGCGCCAGCGTGCCCGAATCCGTCAATCCATCCCAGCTCAGGGTTGATTCGTCGCCGGGCAAATATTCTATTGGCGCCATGGGCAGATCGTCAGCCAGAACGCGCACCAGATCGCCGCGCATGTTGTAGATTTTCACCGTCACCCATGGCTTGCGAATGTCATCTGAAGTCAGATTGAAACCGAGCTGCAGACCGTATGGGTCATGCGGCGTGAAAGGGTTGGGCTTGAGCTGAAGCTTGCTGATGCCAAGCGGCTCGGATTGCTGCAGAACAGCGAATTCTGAAAAGTGGCTTGTGGTTGCGACAAGGGATTCGCCTTCGATGGCGCTTTCTATCACCTGCCAGCTCAGTGTGTTCAAATCCCAGTGGCCGATAGCCAACCTGTCACGCTGCATACCATCAGGTATGGGAAAACGCAGCCGGAATTGTTTGTTTTCCCGCAAGCTGCCTGACACCAAAATGTCATAGATTTGGCCGGCGACGGTGTACTTGCCGGTAAAGCGCTTGACGTCGGGCACCGATGGCCGCCGCAGCTTAACTTTCAGCCGCGCGCCGGATTCGACCACGCCCTCCGGAATGGTCAGGCTGAAGCCCTGGCCATCGCTGACCTGCGTCTCGGAAGAGGATGCGGTGATTATTTGATAGACTTTCAGACCGGTATCGCCGGCATTGACGCCCTCGGCGGAATTGAATTCTGCTTCTGCGCCGGTCAGGCTGTCGCGCACTGTAATTTTGACCTGGCCGATAAATCCCGATGCGGGCTGAAAGACAGCGCTCAAGAGGTCTGTGCTACGAATGAGCTGGCCGCTGTTGGCGGGCTCAAAATGCCAAAGAGGGTAGATAGCCATGAGTGTGCCAGCCGTGTCGGCAGCGGAATAAGTAAAGGTGACCGGATCAGCATTTGAAGTTTCGACACCAGAGCCAGTGACCTCGAGCGCGCCAAGCACGCGGCTTTCTGTAACAACGGTCGCTTTGCGCGCCAGGGTGACATCATCGATTCCGATTTGTACACTGATTTGGCTGGTGGTGTCGGTCCGGCTGACGAACCAAACCGTGGTTGAGTCCGGTGAGAATTGCTCAAAAACGCCCTGACCCGACGTGATTTGCCAGTCGATGGTTTCCGGCGCCATGGGCTTGTTGATGCCATCATAAGCGCGGGCTTGCAGCACCACCGGCACGCCCGGCGGCACATTCTTAAGCGGCGGGCTCAGATTCAGCAGGCTCAATATGCCCTGATTAGTGACGGTTGCCTCATGCGGTTGCGAAGCACCGGAGTAATGATGCCCGCGAAAATTTGTCTCGACAAAGTAGCTCAGCACACCGGCTGCACCCCGCGGCGGAATGGCGGCAGCATAGATGAGGCTGTCGGGGGAGGCGCTCGATTGTAACGGCATCTCCAATCTACTGAAGCCAACTTCTCCGGGGCCTTTGTAAAAAAGCCACAGCGTGTCTTCCGGCGTCACAAAAGAGCGCACTTTTACAGTCAAAGCCTCTTCCGCCGAAACGCTGTCAGCGGCGTCCCGCATAAAAGGCAGCCAGATATCTTGTACCACGGTTGTGGAGTCGTCAGGCAAACTAATGCTATAACGTGCAGGCAGGATCGCATCGCCATCCTGTTCGAGTGTAATGAAATACTCACCTTTGGCCAGATCGTCCGGCGTCGCGCCCTTGCCTTCGTTATTTGTTATGAGATGTATGTCACGGGTATCATTATTGATACGCACGGTCACGCCTGGCGCCGGTGTGACGCCATCACGGGTGATGGTCCACTTCAGAGTCGCGCTCGGGAAAATGAAATCATAATTCAAGTCCGCGGCCGTTAGCTCCAGCAAGGATGAGCTGAGAATCGGTAAATCCGCTTTGGCCACCTCGAGGAGATATTCTGCCGGCGCCGGCAAATCAAAGAATGCGTAGCGACCGGCAGCATCTGTCTGCACTGTGTCCCTGACGCTCACATCGGTCAGCGACAGGCACCGCACCTCAGCAGCAGCCACTGCCTGGCCCCGACGTGTCACGGTACCTGAAAGCGAGCTGAGTGAGATGATCGGCGTGAGCACCAGGTTTTGCGCAACGGACTTGCCGTTTTGCAGATTAACTTCGACCGCACCGCCGGTTTCATAGCCCGTCTTTTGCGCGTTCAACACATAATTGCCGGGCTTGTCCAGCTCAAACAAATAGCTGCCGTCCGCCGCCGATGTATCCACGCGTACCGCGCTGTTGGCATCGATTGCGGTTACCCTTGCTGCCGGGATTCTGCCGCCGGTGCGCCCGTCCTGCACGAATCCGGAGATGCTGTTTTGAATGGCGGTGAGCTTTATATCCATAACGACCGGCTCGCCGCCAACCAGCTCGATGGTCTCAGCCGGCGGCGCAACGTAGCCTGCCAGGCTGGCTTCAACCTGATACGTACCATCCTCAAGACCCGCAAACTGAAACTGGGCACTGCGGTTCGAAATGGTGCTGTCCTGCAGAGTCGCGCTGCCAAGGCGGATTTTGACGCCCGGCACGAAGTTTTCTGCCTCATCTGTGACTGTACCGAGGATGGCGTTGTTTTCCGCGCTGAGCACAAAATCTGCAGCCGCGACCTCGCCGGACCGCACAGTCACCAGTTGTGGGGATGGTTCAGCCGCGAAACCTGCAATGACACAAGAGACGGCATAGTCGCCGTTGATTAGACCCTTAAGCCTGAAGCTGCCATCTGCTGTGCTGGTGGTCGTTGCCACAACTCCCGAAAGCGGATTTGTGGCCGTGATGTTGGCGCCAGCGCGGCCAGCGCCGAGATACGTCACCTGTCCTGCGATGGCGCCTGCCTTCTCTAATTTTAGTTTGAGTTTGCTGGCGCTGCCGGAGGTTAGCTCAACCGTCTGACTCTGACTGACAAGCGTGTCATGCTCAGCCAGCACGGAATAGCCGCCGCCCAGAAGCCCAGAAACAGAAAACAAGCCGAAGCTATCGGTACTGTCACGCCAGACTCCACCCGCCAGACCATTGATGGTGACCCGCGCACCAGCCACGACCTCGCCGCTGGTTTGGCTCATCACCCTGCCGAAGATGGAATTGGACTTTGGTGCAAGCGTGAAATCTGCCGCTGCAGAGCCTTCTGCCAGCCCAACCGCAGAGCGACTCGCTGTTTGATAGCCGGTTCTGGATACGGTCACCGTGTACTGTTTGTTAACATCCAGACCGGCGAGGTGGTAGATGCCGCCGCCATCGGTGGTATCCTGTCCAACAGAAGCGCCATCTGGTTCGAGCACCGAAACGGTAGCTGCCTCCAGGCGGCCGTCGGCGTCGTTTACAACGCCGAAAATCGCGCTGGCCAGAGGCGTGAGATTAGCAAAGTCTTTCGTAACGACGGCGTCGCGTCCTATCTGCACGGCGACCGGATCGCCAGGCGCAAAACCCGCTTTGTTCACCGTTAGGGTATATATTCCGGCTGCAATATGCTCGAAATAATAGGCGCCAGCCTGGTCCGTATAGGCGACCGAATCCAGCTCCGTGATTGTAACACGTGCGTTTGCCACCGGACTGCCGGAGCCGTCGCTGACGGCGCCTGCAATAACGCTATTGTGCACTTGTACTGTCAGGGTCTGGCCCGTCAGGTTGTTTTCACCGGCAGAGACAGACAGGGAGGCATTGTCATAGTCCAGGTCGGAAAGCCGCGTTTGCACGGTGTAAGTCAGGTTTGGCGGCAGATCGGTCACGGTATAGCTGCCGTCATCTTCACTTGTTCCTGTGCTGCTTGCCTGTGGAGACCAGGCGCGAACTGAAGCATTAGGGATAGGCTCTCCCGCTGTATCCAGCACCCGGCCGGAAATTGTAATACGCAGCGCCTCGAGCTGAAAATTGACCCCGGATCGCGTTTCGGAAATAGCGAGCCCGGCAACTGATTTTTGTGCCGGCGTGGCCCTGTAGCCTACTTTGGATACGGTCAGGGTATAGTCGCCATCATAAAGATGTTTCAGCAGGAAAGAACCGTCCGGCTGCGACGTGGTAGTATACGACATGTCTCGTTGTGCATGCGTCGCTGTGATGGCGACCTCGCTGATGCCAACATTGCCGCGAATTGCAGATTTATGCACGCCAACAGCCAGAGCCGCGTTATCGATGTCATCGCCTCTGACCTGTATCGAGGTCTCTGCATTATCGTACCCCTCCTGAAAAATATCCGTGCGCAGACGATATTGTGCTTCAGGCGCGAGATCGGAGAGGTGAAAGATGCCGTTGGCATCGGTAATGGTCTGCGCAGCTCCTTTAGCCGATTCCCCGATAACCGGTATGTTGGCCAGAACATGGCCGGCCTGGTCCGTAACCCGTCCTGTGATGCTCACTGCGCTGCGCGTGACGGCAAAATCCTGATTGCGGGAGGCTCCCGCTGCGATTTCCAGCACAACGCTATCCGGTGTACTGGAGTAGTGGTCAAGGTTTGTGCGGACGGTGTAGGTATCTGCTGCCAGGTTGGAAAGAGTGTAACTGCCACTGGTGTTTGTGGTCGCAAAACCGGTATTGCCTTCTACTCCGATTGCTGTTACACTGGCGCCGCTCAGTCCGATGCCGTCCTCCAGCACACGCCCGGCGATCTGGCCTTTGTTTGCGGTCACCGTAAAATCAGTTGTGATGCTCTGGTTAGACGACAATGCGACCGTTTGCGCCGCGCTGCTGCTATAGCCGGTCAGACTTGCTTGCATGGTGTAAGATGCCGGCGCCAAATTGCTTATTGAGTACTGGCCGGCGCTGCCTGAAACGGTGGAAGCTGAGATTCCGGAAGTAGTTGCGGTTATGGTAACACCGGCGACGCCAGCATCTCCGTCAGTCACCCGTCCCGTGATGACGCCATTTTTTGGCGTCAGCACCAAATCGATGCGGTTGGCCGAGCCGCCCGCGATGACCTGATTGCTAATGTTTCGGCTTAGATACGACGGGTGGCTGACTGTGACGGCATAAACGCCCACCGGCAGATTTTGAATCAGATAGCGTCCTTGCTCGCCGGAGTAGTCAGAACCACCGTCGCCCGAGCTTGCCTCTGTTGCCACCACCAGCGCATTCGCGATTGCATCACCTGAGGTGGCGTCGGTCAGCCGACCATCCAGAGCGGCGAAATTTGCAGTCAGGCTGAAATTATTGGCTGAAAGCGTATCACCAACGCCGATGCTCAGCGTGCGTGTCGCCGGCAGATAGCCGGATTTTTGCACGGCAAGCTCATAAGCGCCGGCAGCGACGCCTAGCTGGAAGTTTCCCGAGGCATCAGTTGTAGTTGTGGCCTCAGAAGCCGCGCCGTTTGCTTTTACCGTAGCTTGCGCCAGAGCATGGCCGTTCTGATTCAGAACCCGGCCTGTGATCAGACTCTGGTGCGGCGTGAGTGTGAGAGTGAGGCTGGCGGTTTCAGATACGCTCAACCGACTCGTGGTCCCGTCTTTTTCAAAATAGCCGGCTTTACTGACTCTCACTGTATACGCATAGCCGGGCAACACTGAGATGTTAAAATCCCCGTTTACGCCCGTCATTGTCGAAAAGCTGTGCCCCGCATCCATCGCAGT
>CAZVSL010000433.1:0-5690 GCA_964629935.1 uncultured Calditrichaceae bacterium
TGCTTCTAATAGCCCTCGGAGGAGGGAGCCTAAGACGGTGGTAGCAAAAAATGATGTGCAGCTACCCACACAAAACGACATAGAGCCCTCTTACATTCCTTTTAAGCAAGTAATGATTGACTGCAAGCCAGTCATATTGTATTTTAGAGTGACGCCAAACACGTTCTATTGAACGGCGATTTAGCAAGGTTTGGCGCCGCCCGGAACTTTTATGCGTCAGGTAACGCAACTCAAAACCTTAGAAGGAATGACATGCAAAAACTAAAATTAGGTAACTCGGATTTTGAAATTACCAGAATCGGTTTGGGCACGTGGGCTATCGGTGGTCCCTGGGAATGGGGCTGGGGTAGCCAAAGCGATGCAGACTCGATCAAAACCATTCACAAGGCGCTGGAGCGAGGCATCAACTGGATCGATACAGCGGCTGTCTATGGTCTGGGACATGCTGAGGAGGTTGTCGCCAGGGCATTGCGCGAGACCAGCTACGAGCCTTATGTGTTCACCAAATGCGGACTTGTATGGGATGAAAACGGCCATGTATCGAACCGGCTGAAAAGAGCCTCAGTCGAAAAAGAAGCAGATAACAGCCTGCGCAGGTTGGACGTTGATGTCATCGACCTGTATCAAATCCACTGGCCGGCGCCAGAGGAAGATATCGCAGAGGCATGGCAAACGCTGGCAGATTTGAAGGACAAGGGCAAGGTCCGCTATATCGGTGTTTCCAACTTCTCCGCAGAACAGATGCAGCGCGTGCGGTCCATCGCCGAAATCACTTCCCTGCAGCCACCCTATTCGCTCGTTTTTCCGGAAGTCGAAGATGAAATTCTACCTTATTGTCAAAAGCACGGCATTGGCGTCATCAATTACTCGCCCATGGCTTCCGGCTTGCTCTCCGGCAAAATGTCACGTGAACGTATCGCGAATCTGGATGACGACGATTGGCGCAAGAGTAATGAGAATTTTCAAGAACCTCGGTTGAGCCGAAATCTCGAGCTTGTCGGGCTGCTCAAAGTTATCGGCAGCGCCCATGAGTGTACAGCCGGTGAGATCGCCATCGCCTGGACGCTGCTCAACCCGGCCGTCACGGGCGCCATCGTTGGCATGCGGCATCCGGACCAGGTAGATGGGGTGATTCATGCGAGTGAGGTTAAGTTGACCGAAGATGAGATTCAGAAAATCAGCGCATTCCGGGCAAAAAGCAACAGCTAACCTGGATCCAGCCTGATGCTGAACCATCAGGCCACGCTCAGCCAAGGCGGCCACCGGGGCGACACAAAATTAGATCGCGAAATCACAATCATCAAATCAATTGAAGGCTTTCTGACATAGTTCAGGCCGTATAACCACCAACATTCAACTATAACTATAAAGGTAAACGAACATGGACAAAGAGACTCTGATCAAGCATTTGAATGAGGACCTGGCTTATGAGCTGAGCGCCATCATTCAGTACATCACTTATGCCGCTAAGGCAACGGGGCCATACCGCCCGCAATTAGCAGATTTCTTTCTGAAAGAGGTGGCCGACGAGCAATTGCACGCGCAGTTTCTGGCCAACAAGATCGTCGCTCTGGGCGGGGAACCAACCACAACGCCAAAACCTGTCACCGCGGCAAAAAATAATCGTGAGATGATGGAGGCCGTGCTTGTTGCTGAGAAAAAAGCGGGCAAGGATTACACTCAGCGCGCACAGGAAGCCGATGAATATGGCGACAAAGGCCTGGTCGTGGCTCTGGAAGACATGGTGCGTGATGAGATGGGACATTCTGAGGAGACGGAACGCATGTTACGTGATTGGCCGCTTTGAGTGAAATCACCCCCGGGGGTTTGACAGCCCCCGGGAGGTTAGATGTCCTGAGCTCAGGTTATCCTCCCAACATCCCCCTCAGAATCTCACCAAAGCGTAAGCGCCAGCTCGAGACGTCCGAGCCGTGGTTTGATAGTCCGCCAGCGACAATGTTCTATTCAACACTCCCGCCTTGCTTGCCGCGAATCATAGCATCCAGGCCATATTTGCCCGAGCCAATCAGCAGGAAGGCCAGAGCGATGAAGCCGTAAAGCAGCGCCTTTTCCATGACGTTAAACGGATCAGGAGCGTGCCGGATGAAGGCCGCCACGACCATGGTTATCAGCACAAACAGCGCAGACGGTCTGGTCAGCAAACCGGCGGCCAGTAGTATACTCCCGAAGAATTCCGAGATTCCGGCCGCCCACGCAAAGAACCCGGCGGCTGGAAATCCCAGCTCCGCCACACCCTGAATGAACTGTTCTGACGGCGGGACCTTGCCGATCCCATGGGCAAACGCCAGGGACAGGCCGGTGAAAACCCTCAGCACTGTCAAACCTGCGTTTGCCAAAGGCGAGTTGATTTCTGCACTGCTGAACAACCATTTCCTGATCTGCATAAGAACTCCTTTCCCTCTATTCCGGATATAGTTTATTTATGAAAAATCTGTCACTTATTAACGCTATGGATCAGATTACGTTCTAATCTCGATTATTCAGAAACTGGCATTTTACCCTCACGATCGAATTCATAAGCGGGATACACATTCCCCGGTATACTTTTCCCCATGTATTACCACAATCTGAATGCTCAGTTGAGAGATTCGTCTTTGCTCTTGTATCTTACCTAATACACCCACAACACGCACATCTTCCTTAGCATCGCAGTTACCAACAAGAATTCCATAAATCACTGACTGGAGGGGACGACGCCATGTTATTACCCGAGAGTTTTTGCAGAAAAATGCAAACACAGATGCTCTTGCTGCGGTATAGCAAAACGCTGAAGGGTTCCGGTGTCTTATTCTGGTTTTTGTTTGCTGGCTTGTTTGTGACCTTCTGCTTGCAAACGCCCGCCACATCGTTTGCACAAACCGGAGCCGAACCCAACGTCATGTACGGCATCACAGGCAGAACAGGCAGCAATCCAGCCAGCCTGCTCACACTGGATTTGGCAAGCGGCGCCGGGACACCGGTCGGGCAGTCAGGTCTTGATAACCTCGAGGCCATGGCGATTAATTCCCGCGGTGAAATATTTGCGCTGGGTCCGGACCGCAATATCTATCGAATCGATGCTGCCAGCGGTACCGTCACCCTGGAAGTGCAGACCGAGCTGTTCAGTATCCGCGCCATGGCTTTTGCAGCAAATGATGTTCTGTTTGCTGGCAGATCCGGAAGTCTGTATAAAATCGATCTCGGGACAGGCACAACCACTCGTGTCGGATTCAACAGTTCCAGTAACAACAGTCTGGCGTTTGATCCGACGACCGGCAAGCTTTGGGGCGCATCCGCGCGTCATGTCTTTCAAATCGATACGACGGACGCCTCCGTGTCGTTTGTCGCCGCCCTGCATCAGGAAGCCAACATTGAGGGCTTGAGCTTCGATACAGACGGTAATCTTTACGCTGCTACGACGGTCGACGACATCTCCTTTCTGACAGCCATCGACAAAGTCACAGGCAATGGCAGCACAATAGGCCCCATCGGTATCGGCCCGGTTGTTGCCCTTGCCTTGCGGCCAGACACCTTGAGGCAGGCCCAGCTTGGAGTAAGCGCTACCAGACTTGAATTCGGGGCTGTACCGGCAGATAGAATTCGTCGTGTCAAGAAAGTACGACTTAGAAATATCGGCGACCGGGATTTGATGGTCTCGCAAATCTCACTATCCGGGGAGGCCTTTGAATTGCAGGAGCCGCCAACCCTGCCACGCACACTTGCGCCCGGAGAACAGGATTCCCTGCTCGTGAGTTTTGCACCTTCCGACTCAGGTATGTTTAGCGGCGCCATCACCATTAGCAGCGACGATGTGGATAGTCCTTCCAGGCAGATCCATCTGAAAGGCTCAGCAATCCAGCTAACCACTGCCGCGCCTGAGGTTTGTTATGCCGGAACATTTAGCTCCAGCTCTACGCCTGCCAGCCTGTTAACCATCGAACCTGAAACCGGTGCAGCAACCCTTGTAGGCAGCACAGGCCTGAATTCATTAGTAGCTCTGGCGGTAGATACAAGTGGCGTCTTGTTTGGACTCAGCTTCGACTCTGGCCTCTATTTCATCGACGCTGCCACAGGTGAGGCGACGTTGGCTGCACGCACTGGCTTTCTTGTGATAAATAGTATGGCCTTTGATGCAAATAACCGCTTGTTCGCAAATCGGGACGCCCAGCTTTACGAGATTGATCCCATAACCGGCGCCGCCAGGACTATCGGATCTACCGGATTCTTGATTAGCAGCATGGCCTTTGATCCAACACCGGCACGCAAGAACTCGAGATCTCAGACATCTCCGTAACCGAAGGACCGTTTGCGCTCGGCAGCGCGCCAGTCATGCCTTTGATACTTTCACCAGGGGCGACCGACAGCATCGGTGTGGTCTTTGCACCCACGGACTCCGGACAAGCCGAAGGCACCTTGACCATCGCCAGCAACGATGCAGACGACCCAGAAAAGGATTTGCGGTTATCCGGCACCGGGTTGCTGCTCAACCGCGCGCAAAGCGGTCTTTGCTACGCAGCCTCTTTTGGCGGCTTCTTCGGGGAGAGGACTACCCTGTTCTCACTCGACCTCGCAAGTGGTGTAGCCACAGAAATTGGCGAATTAGGATTATTATTGGTCCGCGGCCTCGCCATCGATACAGCCGGGGTGATGTTTGCGGCAACTGGCAACGCACTGTATTACGTTGACAGTGTTACCGGGCAAACGTCGTTGGCGACTCGTACGGATCTGAGTCAAATCGATCAGGTTGCCTTTGCGCCGGACAATACGCTTTACGCCATGGCCGGCCGCGTTCTTTATACCTTGAGCCCCGGGACCGGAGAGTCTCATCGCATTGGCGACACCGGCCTATTCTCTAGCGGTTTGGCTTTCGATCCTTTCGATGATTCCCTGTGGGGGATAGGCTCCAACCGCTTGTATCAAATCGATCCGGAAACCGCCGGCGTCACACTCGTGGCCATTCTCAATACTCAGGAACAGATAGACGATATCCATTTTGACAATGACGGTACGCTGTTTGGTTTGCAACGTGCGATTTCTTCGTCCGGTGAAGATGCGTTGGTAACAATCGACAAACAAACAGGCGCTCTGGCAACAGTGGGGTCGATCGGCCGTAGCGACCTTGCCAGAATAGCTTTCAAGACGGAAACATTTCCCGGGCCGCAGCTTGCTCTTAGCACGCCAGGATTGAACCTTGGCACTGTGGCAGTTGGTGACAGGGGACTCCCGACACCCGTTATCCTGCGCAGTGTCGGCGATGAGGATATCATAATAAGTGAGATAAATCTTCCCGACAGCTCATTCGTTCTGAACCTTGTTTCCGATTTGCCAATAACCCTGGCGCCAGGCCAGCAGCAGAGGGTCGAGGTCTTTCTTGCACCAAAGACCGACGGCGAGCTGAACGCGACGATAACCGTTAGCAGCAATGACACAAACGAGCCAACGAAAAATTTGCTATTGCGCGGCACGGGCGTGCAGGTAGCTTTGGCACAACCGGGCGTCTGCTACGGTTCGATCGGACGTAACAACAGGGACAACAATGCCGGCAGTCTGATCAGCATCGATCCCGCTACCGGCGCGGGCACATTGATTGGCGCTACCGGCGTCACGGCGTTGCCGGGTCTGGCTGTCAACTCAAATGGCGTCTTGTTCGGCGTCGATTTAGATGGAGAAGTGTACATCATCGATGCTGC
>CAZVSL010000434.1:0-5690 GCA_964629935.1 uncultured Calditrichaceae bacterium
CACCGTCTTTCTCACACTGCACGGCAACGCAAGCGATGACTCGCCGCCACCGGGACCGACAAATATCGACGCAACCTGGAGTGGGCTCAACGGCTACATAAATGGTACGTCTTTGCCCATCTGCTGGGACAATCCGGACGATCCCAGCGGCATTGCTGAAATCTGGTGGAAGTTCACGCAATCACCGCAGCCGCCCACCAGCTCGAACGATACCACGGCAGCAGGCGGACGCTATATCATCTCTGAAAACGAAACCTGCGCCAACCTGCAGTTGGCTGGCAGGGTTAGCTCCGGATTCTGGTATTGTTATCTCTGGCTGGTGGACGGCCAGGGCAACTCCGGTTATGGAAATTATGTGGCGACCTCCTTCAATTATGATAACACACCGCCATCACCGCCACAGGTTATCAGCCGGTCCATTCCAGACGGTCAATGGTTCACAGATGATGACGACTTCAATCTGACCATCGAGATACCGCAGGATGCGGCCACTGGCGCCAGAGACGCCATCGAAGTGCGATGGAAATACAAGACCAGACCAGAAACAAGCACTGATTACGCCGGCAAATTCACTTTCAGTGAAGTGTTCGAAAACCAGGTGACCTTCAATATTCCGTTCAATTCAACTTCGCTGTGTGGCAGGGATGAGCTATATATCTGGCTCGCCGATTCCGCCAACAATGCCAGCCCGGATTCCGTGACTGCGGTAGATTATAAATTTGATATCTGTTCCGGCTTTGTCACGGATTTCACGGCGACATGGAGCGGCTATAACGGCTACACCAACAGCCCCAACTTACCCATCTGCTGGAATCTGGAAGGCGGACAGAGCCAGATATCGGCAGTGTACTGGAAGTTTTCACGCACGCCGGCGCCGCCAACAAGTCCCACCGATACAACCGAGTTCGGCGGGCGTGTGACTTTGAATGCGGGTGCGACGTGCGCCAACCTGAGACTACTCGGCAAGATTACCTCCGGGCGCTGGTATTGCTATGCATGGGCGCTGTTTGAAACCGGCAACAATTCCAGTTACCAGGATCCCATTACCACTACATTTTATTATGACACAAATGCGCCCGACGCACCGGTAATTACGGCGCGCTCTATTCCGGCCCAAAGCTGGTTTGGCGCCAATCAGCTTTACCGGCTGACTATTCAAATTCCTGCTGACGCCAGTCGCAATGTTCGTGATGCCGCCGAAGTGCGGTGGAAATTCAAGACGCCGCCCGGCTCAGGCGACGACTTCGCCAACCGGGTCGTCTTCAGCGGAGCAAATCCGGAAACCCGTGAATTCAACATCACATTTAACTCGGAAGAACTCTGTGGCGATGACTCACTCTATATTTGGCTGGCAGACTCAGCCGGCAATGTCAGTACAGACAATGTTGCCATCAATCGTTATCGTTTCGATATGTGCGCGCCTCACATAACCCGCTTTCATCGCGACACCCTGGAGGTGGGTACGTTGGGTGTAACCTACCGCGATACGCTTGTTATCACCGACCATTCCAGCGTCGATACAGCCTGGGTGCGCTACCGGTTTGGCGGCGCTGAGGCAGAAGAGCCGCCACGGCCGCTAACCCGAATTGCCGGCACCGACAGCTTCGTCGTAGAAATTCCACAAGCTGGCGTCACCCGCCGGGGTCTGGAATTCAGAATAACGGCACAGGACTCGCTCGAGAATACAGGCATCGGCCCCATCGAGACGAATCTGTGTGTTACAGACAGCCTGTGGTTCCCGGTGCGCACCAGGGTTACCGGTGACGGCGACTTCAGGGTTGACAAAGATGGCCGGGCTGTGCCGCTCATAACCGGCGCTGACTCGACAAGCTACCAGTTGTTTTCTATTCCCTATGCACTCGACAACGGCGACATCTTATCGGTACTTGAAGATGACCTGGGCACGTATGATGACACGAAGTGGCGCTTCTTCGACTATAATCCGGAAGGCAGTGGCTACCTCGAGGGCTCAGACGCTCGGCCCTTTGAGCCCGGCCGGTCATATTTTGTAGTGACAAACCAGGAGGATATTGTTGTCGATAGCGGACCTGGCGTGACCGTTCGCACAGTCTGCAGTGACAGTATCCGGCTGCACGAGGGCTGGAATCTAATTGCCACGCCATTCAATTTTCCGGTGGACAGGGAATCGCTTTCGCTTGTGAACTCAAACACGGACATTTCCCTGCGCTCCTATGAGCGTGGCTGGAACATTGTCGATGTCATGGAGCCCTGGAAAGGTTATGCCCTGTTTGTGATGCGTGAAACCGATAACGATGATCCCATCTATCTTGTGGTCAGGCCAAAGGCCGCACCCGGGCGCCTTTCGAAAAGGGTTGATGAGCGCATAGCCATGAGTTCCGACCAATGGCAAATTCAAATCTCAGCCGCTGCGGATAATGTATACGACAATGATAATTGGCTGGGCGTCAACTCAAAAGCCGCGCCCGGCTACGACCGCTTCGATCTGGCCGAGCCGCCTGTGATTGGCGCTTACGTCAGGGTCGCGTTTCCGCGTAAAGAGTGGGGCCTGCCGGTCAGTGGATTCAGCACGGATATCAGACCGGCCAGTGACAGCGACCATACGTGGGAGTTTGATGTCACCTGCAATCAGCCAGAAACTACTGTTCGGCTCAATTTCCAATTCCGGGCCAATGTTCCGGAACATGCAGAAGTGTACCTGGTGGATGAAGCCGCAAAACTGTCGCAGAACCTGAGGACGAGGCCGGTTTATACCTTTACAACCGGCAGTAAGCTTACAAAGAAATCGTTAAAACTCATCGTTGGCAGCCAGGATTACGCTGCTGCGCAAGCTGGCGAGATCGGTTTGACACCGAAGAGCTTTGAGCTGCTGCAAAACTATCCGAACCCGTTTAACCCGGAGACGCAGATTCGTTACAACCTGCCGCAAGCGAGTTCTGTCAAGCTTGAAATATTCGATTTGCGCGGCAGACATGTGGCAACCCTGGTTGACGGCAATCAGCCAGCCGGTTTTCATCGGACTTCCTGGAACGGTGAGAATAGTGCAGGCAGAAAAGTAGCCTCCGGGGTTTACGTTTACCGTTTGACGGCAAACCGGCAAAATATGGTCCGGAAAATGATCATGATCAAGTAGCCGGATTGTGACAAACCGTAGGCGTCAGTCAGAAAAGCCTTGAATTATACCAACAAAAAGACGACCTTTCCTGTTCGATAGTTGTTCTGCCGGAGTGGCCCGCGTAAGACCTGACGCGCGCCGTTCCGGCAGCATATTCATCAGGGACAGGAATTCAGCATATTGTCACGGACGGCAACAGCAACGCTATATTTTTCCCGCCGCCAGGCCGCGCTCATCGCAACCGCAGCGCTCTTGCTGCGCCTCACTGCCTCCGGAATATGCCAAGCCGATTTCACCGTTCCCGTCGCCGATCCTGCCTATTCCCACCTCGACAATCTCATCGCATACGGATTGGTGCATGCCGGTTTCCAGGCAACCCGGCCTCTGAGCCGGACGGATTTCAGGCGCGCTGCACAAGAGCTGAAAGCAGCCCTGTCTGATAAAGGTGAGGTAATCCGGCCGGATTGGCTGCAAACTTCGGTATCGTACTTTCTGCACCGCTTTGAGGGCCCAGGGACAAACGGTCACAGCGCGCCGGACCTCATCCGGCTGCGGCTGTTCGAATCGCTCAGCCTTGAGCTGCTTGGCCACAATGCAGAATCACGCCCCTTTCCGGGTCCGTGGATTTCAGCGCAGGTGCATCCGTTTCGGACCGGGGAAGACGGCAAACGCATCGTACGGGGCGCAAATGCAGCTCTGGAGATGAGCCACGCTCTGACTCTTGGCAGTGTTGCCGGCTTGTTCTATCACGGCAGAACATACTTCACCGAACCGCACGGCGCCTCGCCGGCGCCAGCCAGCCTGGACCAGGAAACTTTGCGCATGTATCTTATCCTGAGCAAGTGGAATTTCAATCTGCTCATTGGCAGAGACAGCATGGTCTGGGGACCCGGCAGGCGCAGCAATCTGATATTGAGCCGGCAGGCCACAGCCGTCGGTTCGTTTTCAACTTTGCCGCTCATCAAGCTCAGCAATAGGCGTCCGGTCACACTGCCATGGGTTTTTGCGCATCTGGGTCCGCTGCATTATGAGGTGTTGGTTGCGCGTCTGCGTGAGACTCGCAGCGATTTTGCCCGACCATATTTTGTCGGCAAACGGTTGGACTTCAAGCCCGCTGAAACCGTGGAAATTGGTTTCAGCCATGCGTTTATTTTAGGAGGAGAGAATTTTCCGGTATCATTTACATTCTGGGATGCCCTGGCAGAGTTCTTTTTCAGTCGCATCAAACAGAGATTCATTCTTAATATTGACTTTGATAAGCTACAATTGCAGAACAACATCGCCAACCACGTCATGGGCTTCGATCTTCTGTTTCGGCTGCCCGGTTGGCGCCAGGCGGAATTTTATCACGAGGTGTACTTCGATGACTTCACCCTTAATCTCAACACAACGTTGCACCGAAACCTAGCGTATCTTGGCGGCTTGTATCTGCCGCGCGTGACAGCCAGCGGCAGGGTTGGCCTGCGTGCAGAATTCTCCCATACCTCGAACATTTTCTACCAGAGTACGCCGCCGATGACGGCTGGCTTCACTTATAACAACCGCATTCTCGGCAGCGATCTAGGCCCGCGTGGGAATGCTTTGTTCCTTGCCGCCACAATCAGACAGAGCGCAAGAACGGAATGGACCTTCTCTGTCGATTTGCAGAATCGCAGAGCGTTGCAGCCTTCACTTCCGCATGAGAATCGCCTGGTTCTTGGCGGCGCTCTGCTCCGCCGTGTGAAGCTTTCCCTGAGCCTGGAGATCGACTTGCGGCTGCAGCGGACCTGGGCCTTTGCACATACACCGGGCGACACCCGCAATGCTTTTCTTGCAGGATTCCGGTTACATTTTCAGAACAAAAAGTCGAGGTAGAAGCCTTGCTCTTTTTTGCAAAGCTTGTATCTTTGGGCTGTCGGAGAGCATCAACTTTCCATTCACATCCAAGGAGGCATAATCCCTGATGAATATTATGGTTTTCGGCGCAGGCTCGAGTACGCAAGGTGTCCTGCATGCGCTCAGGCAAAAAGGCGCCGCCGTTTCCACCTATCTGACGCGCGCTGCCGGCGCCTACAGTCCCGCCCTGGAAGGCAAGACCTTTCGCAGCAAAGACTATCCAAACCCGCTGCCGCTGCTGCAAGAACACAAGATCGATTTTGTCATCCCCATGTCCATCGACTGGCATCTCGCGGACTGGGCTGAAGCGCTCTTGGCGCTGAAAGTCCCGATTCTGTCGCCGACCGGAGACGGCATGCTGCTCGAGCGCGACCGCGATTTTGCCCGCCGGCTGTGCCAGAAGTATCACGTGCCTTTTCCGCGATCGTTTGTGGCCAGCAACCGCCTCGAAGCTGAAAACATCCTCGAGAAGCATCCCGCTGCCTATGTCATCAAAAATCCGTTGTGCTCGCCTTCGAGTCCCGTTCACACCATTCTCAGCGAGACCATCGAAGACACACGTAGCTGGCTAAAGCAAGTTAATTACGAGGAGGGCATTTTCTTGCAGGAATACATGGGCACGCGCGAAGCCGGTCACATTGCGTTCGTCTCGGGAGGCGAAATCTACTCATTGATCACCGACCAGGAATACAAGCGCTCCTTCGATGGCAACATGGGGGTG
>CAZVSL010000435.1:0-348 GCA_964629935.1 uncultured Calditrichaceae bacterium
ATTCTGGCGTCCTTGAGGGCGTCTTCGTTCAGAGTCACGATGGCATTCAAGCGTGGATTGAGGCGGTGCACGCGCTCCATGCACGCCTGAACAAGCTCCGCCGGAGATATGGCCCGCTTTGCGAGCAAACGTCTTTGCTCACTTGCGGGCAATAGTGACAGCTCGACATTTTGTTTCATAGATACCTTAAACTGGCCGGTTACGGTTAAAAAAAAACTTGCTGTTTACATATTTTGCTTGCGTCACATACTTCTCTTTTGTATATTTTGGTCCCCTACACAATATCACATCTTCTTATCTTACCTTTAGATGTGGGAGACTAGGAGCCGGTGTTGTAAGACACCGGCT
>CAZVSL010000435.1:358-1962 GCA_964629935.1 uncultured Calditrichaceae bacterium
TATTTTATATCCTTCGTTTGTCCGGATTTTATTTCGAAAATTGAGAAGCTACAGTTTTAACCATCAATAACCAATGGCTGCAGCATCTGCTCCGCGTGGATCGGCTGCGCCCATGCGTACGCCGGATTCGCGGTCGAGCATGACGGCCATGGCGCGGCCCTGGGTGGAATCATACCTGTCGATACTATGCCCTTTCTGGCGCAGCAGCTCGATGGTGTCCGGAGAGACGCCCCATTTCTCGATTCTGATAACGTCCGGCAGCCACTGATGATGGATACGCGGTGCATCCACTGCTTGATAGATACCCATATCAAAATCGATGACATTGACCAGTATTTGCAAGACCGTGTTAATGATCGTGCGGCCGCCCGGGCTGCCGACGGCGAAAGAGAACTCGCCATCCCTCGTAACAATGACCGGGGTCATGGATGAAAGCATGCGCTTGCCGGGTTCGATGACATTGGGTTCCGTACCGATGCCACCGCCGGCGGTGGTGTGGCCCGGGCGGGCATTGAAATCTCCCATTTCATCGTTCAGGAAAAATCCGGCGCCGTCCACCACTACTTTTGAGCCGTAAAGTCTTTCAAGGGTGTAGGTGTTGGACACCACGTTACCGGCAGAATCTATGACGCTGAAATGTGTGGTCTCGCTGCCGTGATGGCGCCATTCGAAATTATCCGGATCGCTTGGTGTGGCGGCATTCAGATCAATAGTGGCGCGCAGCTCCGCAGCATATTCCTTTGACAACAGTTTTGCCACCGGTATATCCGGATTGAAATCCGGGTCGCCGAGGTGCTGAGCACGATTGGCATACGCCCGGCGCATCGCTTCAACCATAACGTGAAGGTGCTGCGCCGAGTGGTATCCCATCTCGCGCAGGTTGTAGCCTTCCAGAATGTTCAACATGAGTGACAGGGTGACGCCGCCGGAGCTGGGCGGCGGCATGCCATAGACAGTGTAGTCACGGTAAGTGGTTACAGTCGGCTCGCGGATAACGGCCTCGTAGGCTGCCAGGTCCTCTTTGGTTATCAGGCCGCCATTCTTCTTCATATCGGCGGCGATGAGATCAGCGGTCTTACCGCGATAAAATCCGTCCTTGCCGTTTTGTGCGATGCGTCTTAGGGTTTGCGCCAGGTCCTTTTGCACGAGCTTTTCGTTGAACTGATAAGGTCGTTCGCCGTCTTTTAGAAAATAGCGTGCGGTGACCGGATATTTCATGAAGACCTGCACGTACCGAGTCATCTGCCGGCTGAAAAAATAGCTCACCGGAAAACCATTTTCGGCGAGCTCGATGGCGGGTTGCACAACTGTGGTCAGCGGCAGGGAACCATATTTCTCGAGAGCCAGGGTCAAACCCGCCACCGTACCCGGCACGCCCACGGAAAGATAACCCGTGTGGTTCAGGTCTTCGATGATTTCGCCGTTTTCATCCAGATACATGGTTCTGTGGGCAGCCAGGGGCGCTTTTTCACGATAGTCGATGGTGTTGACCGTCCCGTCAGCAAGCCGAATCACCATAAACCCGCCGCCGCCGATATTACCGGCAAAAGGCTGTAC
The DNA here is from genome assembly GCA_964629935.1 of uncultured Calditrichaceae bacterium. GTDB lineage: Bacteria > Zhuqueibacterota > Zhuqueibacteria > Oceanimicrobiales > Oceanimicrobiaceae > CAZVSL01. The sequence goes on from CAZVSL010000435.1 coordinate 1,916, forward strand.
CACGGCCAGCGCAAAAGCAGTCGCCACCGCTGCATCAACCGCATTGC
>CAZVSL010000435.1:1972-5647 GCA_964629935.1 uncultured Calditrichaceae bacterium
TCAGGATAGACACGCCAGCCTCACTCGCGAGATAGTGCGCCGAAACCACCATGCCTTTTTCGGCATACTTTGGAGCTTTGACCCAAAGGCTGGCATGAGATAACGAAAAACCAAACAGGAGGCAGAACCACGTGGTCAGGAATACAAAAGTCCGCTTAAAGACCGGTTGGATGCTTCTGATCGAGATCATAGTCGCTGTCACCTTTGGTAAGTTGCTATGACGGAAAATGATACAAAATAGCAATCTGAATCAGAAAGTCAAAAGAAATGACTTTGCGCACTTAGATGCGTGAGCATTCGCGAGCGAGAAGGAAATGGATTAAACGGATGGACCGGCGGGATTGCCCGAGGAGTCTTGGACAATTGATCGAGACCCCGGCGACCACCAAGACAGAGGCCGCCGGGAGGAATCTCAGAAGGGGATAGAGTGGATAATGCAAAGAGATTCGTTTATTTCATAAGCACCGCTTTTCTCTGGTCTACAAATGCCTCTCCTTTGTCGGACTGTGTATGCAATCTGAATATATAGATACCGGAACTAACCGGAACGCCGTTGTCATCGCGACCGTCCCAAACAGTTTCATGAGTACCGGGCGGCATGGTGTCCTGGACGAGAAGAGCAATCTTGCGCCCAAGGATATCATAGACCGTGATGGTTACCAGGCTTTGCTCGGCCAGAGTGTAGCGGGTGGCAGTAGATGGGTTAAATGGATTAGGGTAGTTCTGATGCAATTGAAAGTTTTCTGGCTTCTGCACCCATTGGCGTTCCGGCGCCGAGGTGATAACACTGGGAATGGTCGCTTCGTAGTGGAATATCCCCTTCTCGCAGCCGAACAGAATATCCGTCATGTTATCCTTGTCAATGTCAGCTACCACCCAGCTATCAAAGAAGCCAAGATCGGCGGGAATAATCGTGCTTTGCCAGATCAGATTGTACGCCAGATCGAAGGCGAGTACTTTCTCTGACAATATAATAATTTCGCTGGCCGCCGTTGAGTCAATATTGGCGGCCATTATTGCAGAAGCATCGAACTGTGTATGCGAAAACTCGCCCTCAATAGATTTGTCGATGCAATCAATAATGGAAACTTTTTTGTTATTCAACGCGACAATGATCTCATTTCGTCCATCAAGATCGATATCGGCAATGTCGAAAGCTTCTACCTCCAGATTCTCACCTTGCCACTCCAGATTACGTGACACACCATCGTAGATTTTGATGAGATGCGAATAGGAGGAGTAAACAAACTCCAGACTTGCGTCGTTGTCGCATTGGAAGACCTTAACCGAATTTATCGCGTACTGCTCCTGCGGGCTTTGCCACTCCTGGCTCAAGGTCGTACCATCATAGATCGTGACGTAGCCGGCGACGTCGCCGGTGAGAATTTCAACCATCCCATCGCTGTCGATATCCGCCAGCGCCAAAGAGAAGAGATTGGCGCTTATGGTTTTGCTGGCGAGCAATTGCTGCGTTGTGCCATCGAAAACAGCCAGCTCCGTGGTCGTTCCGATTACAATCTCGTCAGCCGGAGTGGCGTCAACATTGCCAACCTCGATAACTCTGATGTTGCTGTGCTGCAATTGCCATTTGTTTCGATGGGTCCTGGCATCAGTGACAGTCAGGTCGCTGTTTCCTGAGCCGAATGGTTGCGGCGTGAGGACCTCGACAATTTCCTGGGCGCCATCACCGTCAATATCACCAACATCGACAAGGAAATAGCTTCGGGACCGGTCAAAAGATGGCCATTGCCATTCTACCGCGGGCGGAGATGTGGCCGCAACCCCCAGCACGGATTGGCCGTTGCGGCTGCTCCAAACGACCTCCATCATACCATCGTTGTCAGTATCGGCCACCGCCAAACTATTAACTTCAGCGCCTGTTGCAAGACGCCAAAGCTCGGCGCCGGAATCCATGGCGATTCCAATTACATCACCGGATTGCTGAGCAACAATCACTTGATAGCCGTTGCCATCGTTGAGGTCAGCAACCTGGAAGGATTCATATCCTGCATCAGTATCAAGATTCCAGAGACTGGTCTGTTGCCGGCCGTCAAATGCAGTAAGCTTGCCGAGATCATCCATTGCGACAATTTCACGCACACCGTCATTGTTTATGTCGACCAGCCTGAACTGCTTGATATTAGCCACCGGCACGGTCCATTCCGGCTTGCCCGTCGCTCCGCTGAGGACCTCACCACTTTGTTGCACAATTTCAACCTCACCATCTGCATCGATATCGCCAACTTCGAACTGCTGCGAGGCCATTGCTATGGACCATTCAATCTGAAAATCTGCTGATGAGTACACAAACAGCGAATCCTGCCCTGTCGTAATATTGAACCCAGAGACAAGAAACTCGACAACACCATCGTCGTCAAGATCGGCGATCTCGAAATGCCACGGCGCAACAGGAAAACCGACAACATGGCTCTCCAGCAGCGTCTGTCCGGAATCATCGAATACATCGATCTTGCCAAAGTCAGAGAGCACGCAAATTTCCTTGTCATCGTCGCCCGTAATGTTTGCTATCTCAAAATCAAGGATTACGCCTCCAACTCGACCGGTTTCCGGATCGAAATAATCACTGTAGACTGAACTGGCCAGGACGGAACTGTATTGGCTGCCGCTCCAGGACAGTATCCGCACGGCATTGGCTTGCGGCGAGGCGGTATCGACCACGATTTCCATATCGCCATCGCCGTCCAGATCCAGGATTTCCAACCCTGAAGCGCCGCTTTCCTGCATGAAGGGAATGCGCGTCCAGGACCGTTTTAGTACCTGTGCAGATGTAGTTTGAGATACAAAAAATATCGTCAGCAACAGAACAGCCGATTTAACACCATACAAACATGAACTCCTGAAGAATATCATCTTGGTTCCCCTTTCTGTGGGTTCGGGTGATATGGGTTTGACTGGATTTCAAGACCTTGCGGCAAGACCACTGAGGATGGAAGACTCTTGTCGCAAATGCGTCTTGACCTCCCCTATTTTCTGAATTACAAACCAAAGTCTATGACTGGGGAACCGACCAAAAAAATTTTTCTGATAACCGGAGCGTCAACATTGCGTTCATGCAATTTCCTGCAGTCACAATTGCGCAAATACTCGTGACTTCATGTACATACTATAATCAAAGCTATGCCTGTCTTAAAAGGGGGAAATGCCAGAAACGAAGCACTAAAATAGAGTTTGTCCTTCCCTGGAGAAGTCACTCAGTATGCAGCAAGGTATTATTCGTCGCCTCTGGCGTCCTTTTATCGTTTTCACACTCTTCGCCGGGTTTACGATTTACAACCGTGATTTGCTTTTGCAATTTGGCTCAGACGCTGTCAGCCAGTCGCAGAAGGTTATCGCCTATGGCGTGCAGATCGGAATCTGGCTTTCCGCAGCTCATTTCTTCAACCGCCTGGTCATCGTTTTCGTCTGGGATGGTCTGGTTGCCCGCACCCTGGGCGCCCCTGTACCCCGCCTGATCAAGGATATCTTCACTATCGTTGTTTACGTGATTGCCCTGACCGGCATCGTGGGCATGGTGTTCAAGCAGTCCGTAACTGGCTTTTGGGCAACCTCGGGCGTGGTGGGTATCGTGCTCGGTTTCGCCTTGCGCAATATTATCCTGGATGTGTTCACCGGGCTGGCCGTAAATATCGACCGACCGTACAAAATCGGCGATTG
>CAZVSL010000436.1:0-5641 GCA_964629935.1 uncultured Calditrichaceae bacterium
TGGGTTTCTGTCCATCATGGCGGCGGTGTTGGCATTGGCAATTCCATTCACGCTGGCCAGGTTATCGTTGCTGATGGCACGGCTGAAGCCGCCCTTCGCCTTGAAAGAGTGCTAACGAATGACCCCGGCATTGGCGTTGCTCGGCATGCAGATGCAGGCTATGAGCTGGCGCGCCAGTCTGCACAGAGTCAGCATATCCAGATTCCCATGCCAAAACCATGATCGCTACCTATGACGCCGATTGAAGTCGACCTCCTTATAAAGAACATCGCCGAACTTGCGACCCCAGTTTCAACCGACTCATACGGACCTGCGGAGCTCTCCGTTTTAACAGACGCTGCGATTGCCGTTAGAGAAGATGAAATATTTGCGGTTGGCTCATCGTCAGACATTGAAGCTCAGGTGAGATGTAAGCCCGGCGGCCTCGTCATCGCTGCTGCCACCAAAACGGTGACGCCTGGGCTTGTTGACTGCCATACTCATCCGGTCTTCAATGGTACGCGAGAGCATGAATTTGAAATGAGAGTGCAGGGGAAAAGCTATGAGGAGATAGCGCAGGCCGGCGGTGGCATCCGGTCCAGTGTTCGAAATCTCAGAGGAGCGAGCAAAGAGGAGCTTCTGCAGCAGGCTATCCCCAGACTGGACACCTTCTTGCGCCACGGTACGACAACAATCGAAGCCAAAAGTGGTTACGGTCTGACTGTGCAGGATGAAATCAAGATGCTTGAAGTGATCCGGGAACTTGACCAGATGCATGCGCTCGATATCATACCGACCTTCTTGGGTGCGCACGAAATTCCAGATGAGTATAGATCGAACAGAGCCGGCTATATCGAGTTAGTAATCAAAGAGATGCTGCCGCGTGTTCGCGATGAAAACCTTGCCGAATTCTGTGATGTTTTTTGCGAGTCGCATGTCTTTTCGGTCAAAGAATCACAGCAGATTCTACAGGCTGCAACTGATCTGGGATATAAGCTCAAGATTCATTCCGAGCAGTTGAGCCGGCTGGGAGGCACAAGCATGGCTTCGGGGCTGGGAGCCACCTCGGCAGATCATCTTGATTATACGGAAGAATCTGACTGGCGGCGCATGGCTGAACGCGGCGTCATTCCCGTGTTGTTGCCCGGCGCCGTCTACTTCCTGGGAAAAAAGAAATATGCCAGTGCGCGCAGCATGATAGAAGCGAAATTGCCCGTTGCGCTTGCCACGGACTTAAATCCCGGTTCCTGCATGACCGAATCACTGCCAATCGTAATGAACCTTGCTTGCCTGATGATGGCAATGACGCCTGCCGAGACTTTGGCGGCAAGCACATACCACGCAGCCCTGGCTATTGCGCGCGGGAACTTATTTGGAACCATTGAAGTAGGCAAAAAGGCTGATTTGGTCATTTGGGACGCCCCTAATCATAAGCATATTCCCTATCATTTTGGCGTGAATCTGGTTGCAAAAGTGATAAAGGGTGGCAAGGTCGTGCATGATGTTGCGGGTGCGCCTGTGGGCAGTAGAGAAGAAACAAGAGGAGAGGAGCCAACGTATTGAACCACGGAATTTCACCTATTTTTCGATTGTTTGCATATCCTACACTTCTTATCGTTTTGCTTTTCGGTTGTAAGCAGGACGAACCCCTCGATGGTTTCGATCTGCTAACCAATCCGAGTGACCGTGGCAGCGTGGACAGTACGAGCATTGTTACGCTGGCCGTTGAAGAGACGTTTACTGATACATTAAGCCGCACAGGGACGGGGCTGTTTCTCGAACTTGGACAATTTGACGGACTGCAAACGCACACGCTGTTGAAGTTTGAGTCTATTCCGGACACAGTTACCATTAACGAGGCCACGCTACTCCTCAACACAAACACGATTTATGCAGAGGGAAGGCAGAAGTCGTCTTTTGATGCCACGGTTCATCAGGCGCGCATCGGTTGGAATGAAAACGAAGTACTGCGTTTTGATGACTTTGTGAATGGTTATGACCCAACGCCAATCGCTGGGGCTAAGATACTTTCTACGGCAGCAGACTTGTCAGGTACAGACTCTCTGTTCATCGAAACAGTCCGATTTGAATTCAATTCTGCCGGCGTAAACCTCGTTCGGACCTGGGCGGACACCAACCGCATGGATAACTTTGGTATCCTGATCAAATTTGACAACAGCATGTTTATTAAAGAGTTTCTATCGCAAAATGGCTCACTCAATCAACCGAGGCTTGAGTTAGGCGTCACCAATGGAAATGGCGTTCGCGACACCTTGTTTTCGGTGGCAAACGAGGACGCTTTTATCCTAGAAAGAGTTGCCCCGTTGCCGAGTGGTCCGCTCTATGTCGACAATGTTTTTAGCCACCAGACTGTTTTGAAGTTTGATATCGCAGATATCCCCCGAGAATCGACGATTAATCAGGCGGTCTTGAATCTTAATGTGATGCAGGACAATTCAAATATCAAAAATAGCGGCTTCACCATTCTGATAAACAGCCTCGAGCAGGAATTCCAACCACCTGATGTTATTGAAGTGGACCCTCAAGGGTTTGCCACCACCGCCAGCGTTGGACCAACCACCAGAAATGTCGAAATACCGATAACGAGTTTGCTGCAATTCTGGCTCACCGAAGACATAGATAACCGGGGGATCATTCTACGCACAGCAAGCCCGGGGCAGGATATTACGCGCGTTGCCCTGGAGTCCACAGCTACGAATTCTGAACTAGCTCCCCGGATTGATGTGCAATTTTCTGTAGCCCCTAACAACTAAAGTAATTTGGAACTTAACCCATAAGTCTGATCATGCGTTTTCGTCCCCTTGCTCTCGGCTTTTTAATGATTGTGCTAGTACCTGCACCGGGTGTGTCGCAATCTTTTTATTCACAACACGGACTGGGTTTGGTCAAACATTTTGTTAGCGGGCAAAGTGTCGGCATGGGTGGCGTTGGCCTGGCTGTCGCAGACAGATACTCGTTGAATTATCTCAACCCGGCTGCCGTTGTCAATTTACCCATAACCTTTATTTCCGGGCATTTCGAGCACGAGTCAATCGGCCTGGAAAGTCAGTCCCAGGACGCTGCCATTTCGGCCACCAACGTGGCCGCAGTACAGTTTCATGTGCCTTTAAAGAAGGAGAGGGTGTCGCTTGCGCTGGCCCTTGTGCCGTTTAGTGAAATCGAATACACATTTGAAAGCCGCGGCACCATAGGTTTGGAGTCTTTTACCGAAGTCCTGGAAGGCGACGGGGGCGCAAACACCGCGATCTTGACCGTTGCAATTCGACCTTTCCAGCGCTTAACAGTAGGCGCGTCTGGTCTCTTTTATTTCGGCTCTTTGCGCAACATCTGGCGCGTCCAGTTCCGGGAGGGCTCAGGCCTCATCAATACGCGTCAGGAGGTGATTGATAACTTTACTTCCGGAAATATCAGAATTGGTTTTCAGTTCGAGCTTCTAAAGGACTGGCGCGTCGCCGGCATTTTTTCTCCATCGATAACGCTGGACGCAAACCGTTCAGTGTCATTGGTAAATATAAAGAAATTCTCTGACTTTCCGGACAGAGATTTTGAGGTGCCGCTCACGCTCGGTTTTGGAACGTCGTTCTTTTTGGGCAGAAAACTGCTCATCGCTGCTGATTACCACATCAAACGTTGGAGCGACGCCAACATTGAAGGCTATGTTAATGATAGCAGGATGATAAACCTGGGGCTGGAATTTTCTGGCAGAGACGATCGGATAAATAGCTCCTACTGGAGCCGTGCAGCCGTGCGGGCTGGATTTTATTATCGGGATTTAGGCCTCGAAGATCCGGTTGGCCAGAGTGTAACTGAGATGTTTGGCAGCGTCGGCGTTGGATTACCAATCAAATGGAGGGCAGGCAGACTGGATTTGGCGTTGGAGTTTGGCAGAAGAGGCTCGATAGCGGACAATCCAGTTACGGAGGATATCATTCGTATTTCAGCAACTGCAACTGCCGGAGAACGCTGGTTCTTTCGCGGCAACAACAGGTGAGAGAGCGGTGTAACAAAATTGTTGCTTTTTAGCCAATTTATAGGTAAAGTTAATACTTATCCTTCCTGATTTGAGAAAAAGTTGGGTTTTGATAATAAGACAGACTGTCCACTAATCCGGAGGTTTAACGGTGAAAGCAAAATTTCATAAGCTGGTAATGAATATTTGTGTATGCTCAAAAGTGTACCTCTGGTCGGTCATTATCAGCATCATGTTGGCTTCGAATGCCATTGCTCAGGAAAACGGTAATTCCGAGGCCGAAATGGATCAGAAGAAGTATATGTTCGAGCTTGCAAAGAACTGGAGTTTTGGCTACGAGAATTACAAGAATAAGCAATATGACCGAGCTGCCAAGTATTTTTGGATAGTGGCCAAGCTTGACACAATTGACAAGTTTCCAAGAGTTTATAGCCTACTTGGGGATAGCTATTTCAAGCTGGAAAAACCCGATAGTGCACAAATCGTATTTGAAATGGGTGTAGAAAAATACCCCGAGAGTGCGCATCTACATCGGATGATCGGTTTCTTAAAAGCTCAGAGAGAGCAAATCGACGAAGCAATTGAAGAGTATGAGAAAGTCATTGAGCTGGAGCCAGATTCGAAAGATGACTGGAGACAACTGGCGTCACTCTATGCCAAGGCCGCGCGGGACGATGAAGCCATAGAAGCGTATGACAAAGTTCTGGAAATGGATCCTGCGGATGTCGAATCGCGCGAGATTCAGGCAGCCTTGCTGGGCCGGACTGGTGATATCGAAGGTTTGATCCAAAAGAAGGAGGAGGTGCGCACCCAGGATCCTGATAACAGTCGTATTCGTTTTGAGCTGGGCGAATTGTATTATCGCGAGCAGCAATACGAAAAGGCGATCGATGTCTTGAAGGAACTACTGGCACTGTCTGCGGAAGATGTTGCAGCCATGGAGTACATGGCCAACTCTTATCGGAGCCTGGAAAAACATGATAAAGCCATTGAATACTTCAAAAAGATTCTTGACATCCAGCCGCAAAATAAGAGAGTCATGTGCGAAATCAGTCGTAGCTACAGAGAGATTGGACACTTCCAGAGTGCCAGAACCTATGCAAACAAGGCGCTGGCAGTCGATGGCAAATATGGTTTCGGCTGGATCGCTTTAGGTGAAGCATACGAAGGCTCTGCCGAAAAGTGCGGCGAGGCAAAAGGCGGCTCCGTGGATTGGGACGACAAACTGGTTTATGAGCTTGCAAGGCAACATTATCGGCGCGCTTTTCAGGACCTTGGGTTTCGTCAGGAAGCTGAGCGCAAGATCAGCTTCCTTGCAGGTGCTTTGCCGACCAAGGAAGATGTGTTCATGCATCGAACAGATAAGCGGCCAACTTCGGACTGCTATTCCTGGATCCCGGATTCGGCTTTCGGTGACTCTTTTTGGAATGCTTTGAATGCACGGTTGAATTAGTAAAATCTGACATTTACGCATTTGATTTAGGTAGCGAGAGTGAATCATCTCAAGAAGACGGACCCCCAGGTTTACGAGGCCGTAGTCGGCGAGACCCGGCGACAAAACGAAAAGCTTGAGCTTATCGCTTCAGAGAATTTTGTCAGTCTGGCCGTGCTTGAAGCTGCAGGTCAGGTAATGACCAACAAATATGCCGAAGGTTATCCGCAAAAACGCTA
>CAZVSL010000437.1:0-2194 GCA_964629935.1 uncultured Calditrichaceae bacterium
GTGCCGCTCAGTCTGGTGGCCGGAGTTGGCAAAGGGGCCGAACACGGGGTGTTGATCCGGCATGGCGAAGCTTTGCAAACCGCTTCGAAATTACAGACCATCGTGCTGGACAAGACCGGCACCATCACCAAAGGCAAGCCGGAATTGACCGATACCGTTGCCGCCCCGGGATTTGATGAAAAAACAGTCCTGCGATTGGCTGCCAGCGCGGACCGGCCATCGGAACATCCGCTGGCACAAGCGATTGTGGCGGGCGCTCGCTCCCGGGAGTTGAATCCCGAAGAACCATCCGATTTCAATGCGATCCCCGGGCATGGTGTGGAAGCGATGGTAGAGGGCAAACGGGTGCTGCTCGGCAACACCAAACTGATGCGCCGCGAAAAAGTGGATACGGCTACCATCGATGAGGACGTTCTGCGGCTGCAGAACGAAGGCAAAACCGCCATGCTCGTCGCCGTCGATGGACAGGCCGCCGGAATCGTGGCAGTCGCCGATACTCTGAAGGAAGATTCGGTGGAAGCCATTCAGGTGATGAAAAAGATGGGACTCGAAGTGGTGATGATTACCGGCGACAACGAGCGCACGGCTCAGGCTATCGCCCGGCAGGTGGGAATCGACCGGGTGCTGGCCGACGTGCTGCCCGAAGACAAAGCGCTGCAGGTGCATCAACTGAAGGCAGAAGGTAAACAAGTGGGAATGGTGGGCGATGGCATCAACGATGCCCCGGCGTTGGTGGAAGCCGATGTCGGTCTGGCTATCGGCACTGGCACGGATGTGGCCATCGAAGCCGCCGACATCACCCTGATGAGCGGCAGCCTGCGGGGTGTGGCGTATGCCATCGAGATTTCCCGGGCCACCATGCGCAATGCCAAACAGAGCCTGTTTGGCGCTTTTATTTATAATACGGTGGGGATTCCCATCGCGGCTGGCGTGTTCTACCCAGTCATGGGGCTGCTGTTGTCACCTATTCTGGCCGGGGCAGCCATGGCAGCTTCCAGTATAACGGTAGTGACCAATGCCAACCGGCTGCGTTTTTTCAAAGCCAAAAGCTTTAAGGAGGTGAAATCATGAACTGGGGACAGCTCATTGTTAATCTGATGGGAGTGGCGGGCATCGTCTGGATAGTGTGGTATTTCTGGCTCTATCGCCGGGAAGGCGTGACCGTGGCGGAAACCGGCGGTGCGCAGGAGGTCCAGATCCAGGTCAAAGGCGGCTATGATCCGGATGTCATCGTGGTAAAGCCGGGCAAACCGGTTCGCCTGCATTTCAACCGGCAGGAATCTTCCCTGTGCAGCGAAATGGTAATCTTTGAAAAGATCGACAAATCCGCCAAGTTGCCGGAAGGAGAAACCGTGACCATAGAATTCACCCCGGAAGAAAGCGGAGAGATTCCTTTTCAGTGCCAGATGGGCATGTTGCGGGGGAAGGTGGTCGTGGCCTAATTTGAAAGCGTTAACATGTACCATAGCGAGGGAAAGATATGAAAACGAATCGTGAATTCTCGCACACGCTTTTGATGTTGCTCGCGTGCGTGTTGCCGCTGTTTGTCCTGTTTGTATTGGTGCTCAGCGGCATCGCCGTCAACGGCTTGCTTTTCCTGGTGTTTCTTGTCCTGTGCTGCCTGGCCATGTTCTATTTTATGGGAGGCGCTCCGATGCACGGAGAAGCGGTCGAGGAACAGAACCCCACAGAAGAAGAGATACCGCACTACATGACTCTGGCCTACAAAGCCGAGGACGTTTTCAAACCGCGAACGCAATACAAAGTCGACGACGACCTCGTCATAGAGGGTCAGCTTTTGACCGACCCGGTAACCGCTTACGAAAAGATCAAGCCGCGCTTTGAGGGCACCGATGTGACGCCTCTGCTGCAGGAAGACGATGCCGGCAAGCCGATTCTGGTTCTGGTACCCGGGGCTTTGCGAAGGTCTGAGCAGAAAAACAAATCGGCGTGGTTGAATCTGCTGCTGTTTATCGTCACGTTCCTCACGACCGCCATCGCCGGTGCTGCGCATCAGGGCATCAATTTGTGGACCGAACCGGGGCAGTTTGCTGTCGGACTGCCATACGCTCTGGCCTTGATGGCAATTCTCGGCGTCCATGAACTGGGCCATTACTTTGCCGCCCGCGCGCACAATATGAAAGTCACTTTGCCTTACTTCATCCCGGTGCCATTTGCGCTCGGGACGTTTGGG
>CAZVSL010000437.1:2204-5635 GCA_964629935.1 uncultured Calditrichaceae bacterium
GAAGTCGCCATCGGAAACGCGTCGGGCGCTGTTCGATGTCGGTGTGGCCGGGCCACTGGCGGGGTTGGCTGTGGCCATTCCGGCCCTTTTTTACGGGCTGCAGCAATCGAGTGTGTCGGTGGCTTCCGGTGTTCAGAGCCTGATGCATGGGGCAGGTGTCGGTTCTTCGTTCCTGTTTGCCCTTATTGCAAAATTCGCCCTGGGGGAGGCCATCACTGAGGGGCATCAAGTTGTATTGAGTCCCCTTGCGTTTGCCGGGTGGCTCGGTCTGCTGGTGACTGCTTTGAATCTTTTGCCGATCGGACAGCTTGACGGTGGGCACATCGCCCATGCCTTGTTTGGCAGACGAAATGCCCATACCATCGGCATGGTCGCCCTGTTTTCCCTCGTACTGCTCGGCCTGTTCGTCTGGAGCGGCCTGCTGTTTTGGGCTATCATCGTCTTTTTTATCGCCGGCACCAAGAGCGCACCGCCCATGAACGATGTCTCGAAGCTGGATGGTCGCCGCGTTGCCATTGGCGCTCTGGTCTTCGTCTTGTTGTTCTTAATCCTGACACCTGTACCGCATGCCTTCTACCAGACACTGGGTATACATTGCCCATACATTTAGAAAAAGTACGGAGAAATTGAGAATGTCGGCTTCAGATGCTACTGACAAAAAGAATGCAAACTATGCGAAAGTGCCATGGATTTTTAGCCTGGGAGCCGCTATTCTTTGGGCCTTGATATTCTGGTTTTTGGGTCGGCTACACGGTATGTGGCGCATGTATGAGGGGGAGTTCCCTCTCATAATCGCATCTTTGCTTGGCATCACGAAAACGAATCTGTCTGCCACACAGGCCCTGCTATTGGCAGCGCTCGACGGAGCCGGCGCAGGGTGGTTGTCAGGCTGGCTCTTTCGGTTTTTCCTTAAACATCTATCTTCAGGCCGTGGAAAATCCGCAACTGGCGCAAGTGGCGAAGCGAGTTCAAACAAAGTTAAGAAAGGTTATTGAAAACCCATAAAGGAGAAGAATATGCACTGGATGGACTGGTTTGGCGGCGGTTGGATCATGATGCTTGCCTGGTGGGTCTTGATCATCCTGGGCATCATTGCTCTGGTAAAATGGCTCGCCGGTCAGAAATCACAGCCCAAGACTGAGGACTCTGCGTTGGAGATTCTCAAAAGACGCTATGCCAGCGGTAAAATCAGCAAGCAGGAATTCGAAGAAAAGAAAAAGGACCTGGCTTAGCGGGCATGATTTTCAGGTAACATTCGGATAGAAACGTGAAGCAACACATGGTCACCCTTTTACTCTGTTTGTTCGTAGTGAGCATCGGGTATGGCATCAGCCTTCCTGTCCTGACCTTCTATATTGAAAGGTTGGCCTTAGCTGAGGGCGCCACGACACGAGAAGCTGCCCTGCACGTTGGCATGCTTACCGGCATCTTTGCCTTGATGCAGTTCTTCTTCGCGCCGCTGTGGGGCAGACTGTCAGACCGCGTCGGTCGTCGGCCGCTGTTCATAGTGGGGCTGAGCGGCTACGCAGTGACCAATGTAATGTTCGGTTTGGGTACCGGCCTTTTTATGCTTTACGCCGCCCGCATTCTGGGAGGGATGCTCTCTGCGGCAGTGCTGCCAGCCGCCACCGCGTACGTGTCCGATGTCACCTCTGAAAAGGAGCGTGGCAAAGGCATGGCCTGGCTGGGCAGCGCCATCGGCCTGGGCGTAGTGGTGGGGCCGATGATGGGCGCTTGGTTGTCAAAGCTGGACTGGCCTCTAACCTGCGATTGGGGGCACTTTTATCTGGACGACTTTTCCGTACCTTTTTTCGCGGCTGCGCTGTTGGGAATGGTGGCGTTGTTTTCAGCCCTAACCTGGCTGGAAGAGTCCGTTGCCAGGCGCGACAAAGAAAGTGTAGAACTGAAATCCGGCGCTAAGGTGCGTTTGCGAAGTATTCGAGAGTCCTACGGCAAATTGCTCAGCCTGTCGTTTCTCGGGCAATTTGCCCTGACTCTGTTTGAAGGCACGTTTGCCTTGCATGCCAGCCGCGAGATGAATTTCGGCCCGGCAGAAATGGGGTTTGTTTTTATGGTATGCGGCCTGGTGATGGCTGGCGCCCAAATAAGTGTAGTCGGCTCGCTCATCGGCCGTTTTGGTGAAAGGACGATGTTGTCTGCCGGATTCGGCCTGATGGGACTCGGATTAACGCTGCTGATGACAGGTAAGACGCTGACGTTTATCCTGGTGTATGTGGGGATTTTTGCTCTTGGCATGGCCGTGGTCAATCCGGGCATTGCTGCTTTGGTGAGCAAACGTGCTGGCAAGAATTCCGGAACGGCGCTGGGCTGGCAGAACGCGGTGAACAGTCTGGGACAGGCTGGCGGACCTGTGGTGGGAGGGTTGTTGCTCGCCTGGTACGTTCATGTGCCCTATTTGTTGACCGCCGTGCCGCTCATTGCCGTGGCCGTCATACTTAGGAAAACAAAATGGACAAGGAAGAGAGGTTCATTTCAAGGTAAGTAACTGATAGATTCCAGGGCGGAATCCAACACTGTTATGGATGGAACTAATTCATTAATACCTCGAAAGGAGGACAGTATCATGAAAGGATTTGCTCTTTTAACAGTCGCGGTGAGCGTTCTGGTTCTTGCTGTTGGCCTGATGGCGCAGGAGAAGTCAATGGACCCTGCCAAACACAAACAGATGATGGAGATGATGCAAGACTCCACCATGATGAGCATGATCATGGAGCACATCGCCAAGGACGACCACATGCGCAACATGATGATGCATAAGATGATGCAGTCTGTCAAAGGTGATGAGGCCGAGATGATGGAGATGTGCAAGGCCATGATGGCGGATCAGGACATGCATTCCATGATGATGAAGATGATGCAAGGCAGCGAGATGAAACATGACATGATGGAGAAAAAATCGGAGTCGATGCGGGAACAGGATCAAAAAGACAGTCACGAACAGCATCATCAGGGCCAGGGAAGCGAGACACAAACCTCTGACAGTGGACGCGAAGTGCTCATCAAGTTCAAACCGGATGCCAAAACGGAACAAATCAAAGCCATGTCTGAGGACATCGGCATGCAGCAAGTGAAAGAGATCAAAGCTCTGAATGTGCGGGTTTTCAAAATTACCTCGGATAAAAGCCTGGACGAGGTGATCAAACACTGCAAACAGGAGCCGTTTGTGGAGTATGCCGAGCCGAATCAGACCTACAAGACACAGAAGAAGTAAATGAGCTTTCTTAGTCCGCAGATAACCCTGACAGGGTTCCGAACCCTGTCAGGGTTTAACAAAAAGCCCTTTACAGTAGTCCACAGTTTGACTGTTGAATAGTCAACATTTTGAGAACTTCTTGATAGGGGAGTCATCGGAATAGCCTGATTTGCAGGACTAAAGGCTGCCCAGGAATATTGGCATAGAATTTTGAGAA
>CAZVSL010000438.1:0-1233 GCA_964629935.1 uncultured Calditrichaceae bacterium
TCGAGGGTCGTTGTGCTGCACCGCGGGCGGATCCATTTTGACGGCAGCAAACAGGAGCTGGTGCGGCAGCCGGAGCTGCTGCACCGGGCTGGCTTGACCTTGCCCCGTATTTTTAAACTGGCCGGTTATTTGGAACAACGAGGATTGGCGTCTGTGCTGGACGAGATATATCCCGGTGCAGTCTGCAACCAAATGGGCAATAAAGATGCAGGCGACCGGACGCGGCAGGGTTCACCCCGGGGCAGTGTAACCAAGCTCCACTCTAATTCACCTGTTTCAAAATAAACCACTGGACGGAAAACGACCAATAATTCCCTTGTTTTTCACTGCGTGTTTTTGCTCCCGAAAAGCATTTATTTTTTTCCTCTGCAGCGCCTGTGATTGCGTCAGAATCGCCAATATTTATTAATACATAGTGAATTTTTTCGCTTTTTGTGACTTTTGCATGTGGGAGAGTTTTCTGGCGCTGAAGTTACATTGATTTAACAGTGGCATAAACTTTGCAAAAACTGCGGACGATTCTGGATATCTCAGGGTCACTTCCAGGGAAATAAACATACCATCGGGCGGCTGTTGCCTGCCCTCATCCCAAGTAAAGGCTCAAGTTAACGGTAAATTTCACTTAACAAATTGCTGGTTGGTTTCAGATGTCAAATGCACCTGTCGATACTTACGTGAACAATATGAGCAACCTAGAAATCTTCGAGGAATTAAGACGGCAATCTATGTCTAATTCGAAAAACAACCAGGAAAACTCGAGTAACGGTTGGGGGAAGAATTTCGGGTTCGACTTTCACTATCCTTTAGTGAGTCGCAGTCCTGAAATAAAGGATATCTTCCACGTTATTAAGAAGGTTGCAAAAAGCAATGCAACCATTCTGATACAAGGGGAAACCGGCACCGGCAAAGAGCTTATTGCCAGCCTGATCCAGTTTATCAGCGACCGTTCCGACAAGCCGTTTGTCAAAGTAAACTGCGCTGCTCTGCCTGAGAATTTGCTCGAAAGCGAACTTTTCGGCCACGAGAAGGGCGCGTTCACCGGCGCGATTCAGACGCGCATTGGCAAATTTGAGCAGGCCAATGGCGGCACGCTCTTTCTGGACGAGATTGGTGACATGCATCTTGCCACTCAGGCCAAGATATTGCGTGTGCTGCAAGACCAGACGTTCAATCGGGTTGGCGGCAACAAAGATATCGCAGTCGATGTGCGCGTCATTACCGCCACCAACAAGA
>CAZVSL010000438.1:1243-5630 GCA_964629935.1 uncultured Calditrichaceae bacterium
GCCGATGCTATCGAAAACGGGGAGTTTCGTGCGGACTTGTACTATCGCCTGAACGTGGTTACCCTGGATATCCCGCCGTTGCGCGAGCGCAAAGAGGATATTCTTATCATCGCGGAGTTTTTTCTGCGCAAGTATACGCAGGAGATACGCAAAGAGATCGCAGGGTTTCATGATGAGACCAAGGCGCTCATCCAGAACCATTCCTGGCCGGGTAACATACGTGAGCTGAAAAATCTCATCGAGCGCGCTGTTCTGGTGGCTGAGGAAGGCGGCTCTATTACGCCGGAAGATCTGGCCATGTCCGGCAAAGACTACTTCGCCGCCGGCGGACGGGACCGCCGCAAGCACAGCGACCGGGATATCATCAGCTTTGATTCGCTGAACCTTGAGACCATCGAGCGTGAGACCATCCTGAAGGCATTGCAGATGAGCGAATGGGTACAGAAAGATGCAGCGAACCTGCTTGGCATATCGCCGCGTGCCCTCAATTATAAGATCAATCAGCACGAGATCACCCATCCAACCTGGAAAAAGAACAACTGAGATTACGGATATAGTTGTCAACCCCTCAGGCCAATCCGGTATGCTTCGGATTGGCCTTTTTGTTTTCTAACCAATGCGGTAAACTCGATTTTTGTTTGAGAATCCGGCTTCGCCCTTCGACAGGCTCAAGATACTGGTTGAACCGGATCGTGCCTGTACTTCACTTTGCCGAAGTGCCGAAATGCCCGGTTCATTCGAATTTGCCGAAATAGTCCTGGCCCACATACAATTTTGTCAGAAGCGTCTTTAGTGCGGAAACGATTACGTATGTGAATTACGGACGTGTAATGCTTATGACTGAATTTGAACGAACATAATTACAGAGATATTGTTTTAAGTTAATTAAAAACAGTTAATTGTAATGATTGCCAAATATGTGGCACGTGGCTTGCAAAAGGCAGAAGCACTCACCATGAACTTGGATGCATAGGAGAACTTAAGATGAGTTTTTGTGAATTTAGAAAATTGAGATGGAGTTTGGCGGTTGTTGTACTGATGCTGGCGTTTGGCGGCGTGAACGCAGCGAATGTGACTGTTTCCTGGGATGCCAATACGGAAAGCGACCTGGCAGGTTACAATGTCTATATTGGTGAATCCACTGGCAACTATACCGGGGTTGTGGACGTTGGCAACGCAACCGAATTCACATGGAATAATCTGAATGCCGGTAACACCTACTATTTCGCCGTCACTGCTTATGATTTCGCCGGCAATGAGAGCAACTTCTCTGATGAAGTCAACGCAATACTGCCTGACAATGGCGGCGGCAATCCACCCGAGCTAATCGACGTCGTCATACGCGGCGATACCCAACTGGATGTCATTTTTTCTGAGGATCTGGAAAAAGGCTCCGCTGAAACTGCCAACAATTATAGCATCAGCAACGGTGTCAGCGTACTCGGCGCGGTGCTCGACAACGATCCGAAGGTTGTGCATTTGATTACAACGACGCATCAGCCTGGCCGGACGTATGTCTTGTCCATCAGCAATGTGCGTGACCTGGATGGCAACGCCATTGCCAGCGGCTCCTCCAGGAGCTACGAATTGAATGGCGGCAGTGATGATACGACGCCGCCGCAATTAACCAATGTAACGGTCCTCGATTTGACGCACATCGATGCCGTCTTTAACGAGCGGCTGGATTCCAATTCAGCCGAGGACCGTTCCAATTATCAGATCAACAATGGCGTTCAGGTCCTTCAGGCGCGCGTCAGCAGCGATGGCCGCCAGGTGCAGTTGACAACCACGCCGCATCAGGGCGGAACCACCTACTCATTGCAGGTTAGCAATGTACGCGATGAGGCGGGCAATACGATTTCAGGCAACAGCAGCGCAAGCTACGAGACGCCGGCTATCGGTGACAATGAGCCGCCGGCGCTGGTTTCCGTGAGCGTCAATGGCGTGACGCAAATCGATGTTACTTTCAACGAGCCGGTGGAGAAGACCTCGGCCGAAACCAAGGTCAATTACAGCATCAGCGGCAACGTGCAAGTACTCGGCGCCATTCTGGATGAGAATCTGACTACCGTCCACTTGATTACCAGTACGCACGGCGAGGGTCAAAGTTATACCCTCACCGTCAGCAATGTCAAGGACCGGGCCGCCAACGCGAACGCAATTGCCGCGAGTCAGCTCACTTATGATATGTCGGCTGAAACTCCACCGGATGGCGGGGACAATATCGGTAATCAGCAGACATTTGCCCTGTATCAGAACTATCCGAATCCATTCAATCCGGAAACGGAAATCAAGTTCTTTCTCGAGAAGCAGCGTACCATCGAGCTTAAAGTTTACAACCCGCTGGGCCAGCTTGTCAAGTCCCTGGTCAAAGAGAACCTGCCAGCCGGATTCCACACTGTGGTGTGGGACGGCACCAATAACAACAATCTGCAGGTACCCAGCGGAGTCTATATCTATAGTCTCGAAATCAAGCGTGAGGCGCAAAAGGGCGACATGCTGGTGAATGTATCCCTCGAACGGCGCGTTCGCACCATGACCTTAATTCGGTAACTTTTCTTCCTCCCTCGTAGATGGGCCGGCAGTCGCGGATCGATTGCCGGCCTTTTATTTGGAGCCTGCCCCCCAAGCTATTTCAGAGAAGGACCCAAGCACGGCCAGGGTGTAACAACCTGAAAAATTCATAAACCCGGCTTAATCCTTCGGGAAGACTTCAACAAACATGACCTGAGCGGGATAGTGCCCTGATAACTGAATTTTCAGTTAGCTCCGCTGTTGTTGAGCGGAGACTTTCCTTACGCGAAGCGCATTTTGATGAATAAGTCGGGTTGAACATCTATTAGCTACGAATCCATACGGATCGCCAACCCTGTTTAGATTTTGAAAAATCTGTTGACACAATCGCTTTTATTTCATATAATTAACGGTTCTTCGAGAGTGCCGAAATCAGTTTAGTATGGACCGCGATTAAATGAACAGGACGTTGATGTGGCTGCTTTTGACGCCACTTGTACTCTTTACGACTTCAGAGATTCTCTCGCAAACCCGCACAGAATCTTCATCAGACTCAGCCAAAGTCCGACCCGCGTTAAGCACTTCGGATTTTTTCTCTTCCTCCGGGAGACAAAAAGGCGCGTTTGAGATCAATTCATCAGAAACGGACCAAAGCAAGGCTCCGACCGCACCGCTTTCGCTGTTTGGATTTGATTTGTTTCAGGAGAAAATGCAGGGTGTGGCCCGGACTGCGGATGCCATGACGCTACCGTCAAACTATCGGCTTGGCGCCGGTGACCGCATCGGCATCTATCTGCTGGGTACCGTGCAGGAAAACCTGGATGTGATGGTGAATGTAGAAGGCAAGATTTTTCTGCCGCCGGTTGGCGTGATTGAAGTCGCGGGCAAGAGCATGGATGAGTTCAAAGCGCTTCTGACCCGAGAGTTGTCGCAATTCTATGACAATTTCAACCTCGATATCATGTTGTTACAACCCAAGGATGTCATGGTTGCCGTGGTCGGGGATGTCAACCGGCCCGGCAAATACGTGCTGAGCGCGCTCAATACAGTACTCGATGCCGTCATCCGCGCCGGCGGCCCTGGCGAGACGGGCTCTATCCGTGATATCCGGCTGATCCGGGATGGCGAGACTTTTACCTCTGTGGATCTGTATAGATTCCTGATGACAGGCGAAAACAGAGAGGACGAGTATTTGCAGGCAGGCGACCGGGTCTTCGTACCGGTGGCGCGCAGAAAGGTTACCATCGATGGCGAGGTGCATCGCCCGGCTATTTTCGAGCTTAAACCTGATTCGCCGGAACGCCTCAGCGATCTCGTCGAGCTGGCTGGCGGATTCACGGAATTTGCCTACCTGGATAAAATCGAAATCAGTCGCCTGCACGAAGATGGCTATCGTCATCTGACATACGTTGATTTCAACGCCATAGCGACCGGCGACAGCCTGCAAGATTTGCGCCTGCACAATGAAGACCACATTCATATCTACTCCAAACTCGAGCAAATTCACGATCGCCGGGTTGCCATTTTTGGCGAGGTCCGCAAGCCCGGTAATTATGTGCTGGAAGACAACATGCGTCTCAGCGGTCTCATCCTTAAGGCCGGCAATCTGACGCGCAAAGCGTATACCGTGGAAGCAGAGATTGCCAAGATCGACCCGGGCAAGCCGACGCGCTTTCTCAAAGTGAGTTTGGAAGGCCTGGCTGCCGCAAGCCATGGCCACAACGGCTATCCTGCCAATGGCGCCGGCGATGTCGCCAGTACTACCATTCAGACCGATGTCTTGCTGGAAGAAGATGACCAGGTTTTTGTCCGCCAGATTCCGGAATGGGACGTAGGACTGACAGTTGATGTGCAGGGCGAGGTGATGTTTCCC
>CAZVSL010000439.1:0-5604 GCA_964629935.1 uncultured Calditrichaceae bacterium
ATCGGCTCGTTTCACTATTGGCACGGCGTGGAGAGTTTGCCGCCATACATCGAGCAGCTTTGCGCGAAGTATCCGCAGGTCAATTTCTTGCTGGTGGGCAACGGCCCTTTGCGTGAAAAGCTGGAGGCGACCATGCGCCAAAGCGGCCTGCAGGATCGCGTTGTATTTGCCGGCTATGTCGAACATTCTGAGATACCGAAATATTTGGCTGCCATGGATATCGTACTCGCGCCTTATCCGGCGATGACATTTTTCTATTTTTCGCCATTGAAGTTGTTCGAGTACATGGCAGCCGGCAAGCCCGTGGTCGCAAGCCGGGTTGGTCAGATCGAGGAGATTGTGGAAGACGGCGCCAACGGTCTTTTGTATGAGGCCGGCGATATGGCGCATCTGATCGCACGCTCGTGTCAGCTCATCGAAAGCCGCGAGCTGCGCGGGCGTATTGGGCAGCAGGCGCGTGAGCTGATGTGCAACCGCTATTCCTGGCAGGTGAACGCCGGACGTGTTATGGCGCTGGTGCAAAAAGCTTTGCAGGAACGCGGCCAAAAACGCGAGACGAGATGAGCAACATGACCGGCCCGAAAAAGCGCGTTCTCCTGCTTACCGACTGGATCGTTCGCAACAACGACTGGTCATTCCTGGGCGAGCTGCTTGCGCTTGGATATGAGTGTGAAACGGTTGGCGTCGAAATCACCCGCAAGTATAACTCCAGATTCAAGAAGATCATCCTGCTCTGGAGCGGCTATGTTTGGCTCGGTCTCAAGGGTTTTCTGCGCCGGAAGCATTTCGACGTCGTCATCGCCTATCAGGGCGTGGCCGGATTGTTTTATTCGTTTTACCGCCAGCTTATGTTCGCGCGCGGTCCGGATTTGGTGCTGATGGCGTTCTTTTTTAAGAAGCGCCGCAATCCTGTTTACAACTGGCTGCGATATGCATTCGCCCGGGCCGCTCTGCAAGGCGTGGACAAGGTCATCTGCTATTCGTCAAAAGAGGCCGAGCACTACAATCGCTTGTTTCGTTGCCGGCAGCCAAAGTTCTATTTTGTGCCTTATGGCGTCAATCTCGCACGCATCGAGGCGTTGCTGACAAACGATGTGCACGGCGGGCAAAACGGCCAGGCGGAGCATGCGGCCAGACATTCTGCCAGCATTGCCCCGCAGGCAGCCAATCAATCCGGCGGGTTCATTTTCAGCGCCGGCAGCAGCAACCGCGATTACAAGACTCTGTTCGAGGCAGTGCGCGGACTGGATTGTCGTGTGCTGGTGTTCGCGAAGAAATTCAATGTCGCCGGCCTGTCCGTACCCGAGAATGTCGAGCTGCGTTTCGATGTGTATGGCGACGAATATTACCGCCATCTCCTGGCCGCCAGGTTCATCGTTGTACCGCTGGATGATCCCGAGGTTTCTTCCGGCCAGATGGTGCTGCTTGAAGCGATGGCACTCGCCAGGGCTGTCATCATCACCGATGGCTGGGGTGTAGCCGACTATGTGGATGACGGCGTAACCAGCCTGCTGACGCCGCCCCATGACAGCGGCAGTATGCAGGCAAAAATTGAGCTTCTGTTGCAAGATCCCGAGGCGATTAAGCGGCTTGGAGAGTCCGCAAGAGAGACCGTGTGCGAGCATTTTACCGTAGGGAATACGGTGCGGGGTGTGAGCCGGATTGCCTTGGAGGGATTTGATGGCAAATCGAGGTCGAAAATCGTAGACCATAAACAGGAACCGGAAAACAAGAATTAGACACGACACTCAAATCGGTACATGAGACCATAACCGGAGTTTAGGAGAGCGGCGCAAAAGCGTCAAACTCTGCACGACAACGCGACGGCGTTGTAACGAGATAATCGAGATAGCACACAAACACGCAAGCACATTGAGACATGCCAATGCTTTTCAAAAATAAACTGTTTCTCTCGGTACTGGTACTGCTTGCCATCGGTGTCCTTGGCGCCGGTCTGGCGCTGAAGTACAAATACCACGTCAAGGAATTCATCAAGGAGCGGCCATTTCTTTATGAGCAAGCGATGCGTGCCGCGCAGGTGAAAAACTGGGTAACAACTACGCTTGGCTTGCAGAGCGAAAGGCGTCAGCGGCCGCAACGGCACATCGATGTTTACAAGGACACCTGGAATCTCGCCTTCGATGCGAATCAGAGCCTGGGCAAATATCACCGGTTCTGGGGCAACATCGGGTTCGAATCATTCAAGAACGGGATGTTGGACAGCAAGGCAAACCGGCTGTTTCGCTACATTCAGGAGACAAATGCCCGTGTTGGTGATGGCTCTTTCGAAAGCAATGCCTTTCGTTATGTACGCGCACACAATCTTTACAGCAACGGCCAGCCGCCGTGGGGCGAAGGGCTGGATATCTATCAGGTCGATGCCAACGGCCGGGTGAGCTATGACTGGCGCCTGACAGACCGCGTTTTCGATGAAATCTTGAATCTGGGTTTGAAGCCGATTGTGGAATTCGGGTTCATGCCGGACGCGCTTGCTTCTATTCCTGACCGCAGACAGAAGTGGGGCAGGGCCAACATTTCGCCGCCCAAAGATTATCGCGCCTGGCAGGCGCTCGTCAAAGCCACGGTCGAGCATTTTGTGCAACGCTACGGCGAGCGCGAGGTGGCAAGCTGGTACTTCGAGGTCTGGAACGAGCCTGACCTTGGCTACCTGTTTTGGATTGAAGATCCGGACCCCAAACGCAAGCCATACGGCGACATGGATGAGTATTTCAAACTCTATGACCATACGGTTACGGCTGCTAAAGCTGCCTTTTCCGGCATACAGATCGGTGGCCCGGCCAGCGCCGGCGGCGCCATCGCTGAATTGTTGGAGCATCTCTACCTGCAAAGCAATGGTCGGGCATTGCCTGCCCATACGCAACCGATTGATTTTGTTTCTACACACGCTTACGACCGCATCGGCTTTGATTACCGGCAGCCGCACAAGATAAGCCTGCTGGGCAAGATTTTCTGGAAGCTGAACAGTGCTGCCTCGCACGACCATCCGGATATTCGTGAACGAATACAAGATTTACCATTTCTGCTCACTGAGACCGGACCGAAGCTGCGGCGCAAGAGTGAAATCGTCAATAAAGCCCGCTATATCGCTGCCTGGTATGTAAAAATGGTTGATGCCATGTTCTATCTTGCCGATACATTAGGGGCGCCGTTTCATCCGCGCGAGGTGGTGTACTGGGCCGGTCACCAGGTACTCGATGAGTTCGACATGACCAAGGCCGGCATTGCCACTTCGTTGAAGTTGAAAGGGCACCATCAGGTTTTTAAGCTGCCGGTGTTCAATGCCATCGAGGCGCTTGGTTATTTGTCCGGCGAGCGAATCCGTCTGGTTGGTGGCAGCCGATTTGGCGAAGTGCTCAATGCCATCGGCACACGCAGTGATAGATCGGTAGAAATATTGATATATCATCTGAATGAGGAGATAAACGAAGTCAGCAACGGCGCAAATCCTGACTCTGTGCTGGTGCAGCTCTCGATTCATGGCTTGCCGTTCGACGAGTTTGAGCTGAGGCAGTATGCCATCGATGCGTCACATTCAAACGCGTACGCGAAATGGCTGGAGCTCGGAAGCCCGGAAAAACTGAACCGGCAGCAGCGGGATGTGCTGCGCGCACATCATGATTTACAGCAATATGAACCGCCGCAACGCTTGCGCACGGAAGATCCTGGTCGGTTTAGAATGGATATTAAAATGCAGGCGCAGAGTGTGAGACTGTTGGTATTGAATAGTGATAATTGACAAATGTCAATTGATAATTCATAATTGACAATTGTATCTGATTAAAATAGAACAGCTACATAATGAGGTAAACATAATGTCTGAAACATTGAGCATCGACAAATACTGGGATGAGTTTACCAGCCTGTTGCGCCACGAGCGCAGAAACGGCTATCCGGAGTTTTTCTACTATTATTGCCGGCATATTCTGGACCGCCAGGTTTTCGAAAAATACATCCTGAACGTGAGATATCTTTTCGAGCTTGCGAACCGGCCAATTCAGGGTAGCAGGATTCTGGATTGCGGCTGCGGCTTTGGCATCGACAGCATGATCCTGGCAGCGCATGGCGCAGCAGAGGTGAGAGGTATTGACGTTAATCCCGAATGGATAGCGAGCATTCATAGATATCTGAAGGAACTTGATTGGAACTTGCCTATCCATACGAAGGTTGGCGACGCCGCGAAGCTGGAGTTTCCGGACAACACCTTTGACGTGCTCTTATCTGTGGAGGCCATTTCACATTACCGTGATGTGGATTCTTTTCTGAAAGAGGCGCATCGTGTGCTCAAGAAAGATGGCGTCCTGATCATCTCCGATGGCAACAATGGCGCCAACCCCTCGGTGCGCAGCAAGACCTATCAAATCTGGGACAGATTCGAGAACGGGCCTCCGGCGGCGTCTTTTCACGGCCATAAGATCGAAAAGTCGTACCGGCAAATGCGCAAGGAGATTATCGCCAGAAACTTCCCGAATCTCGGCGACTCCGTGGTTGATGAGCTGGCTGCCAACACCTTCGGCATGGGCGACAAAGAGGTCGTGGCCGCTTGTGAGAAGTATGTCAAAGAGGGCTTGAAACCAAATCGGAGGTTTCGCATCGGAGTGCCGGCATTCAATCCGGAAAAAAATGACTATATCGAGCGGCTGTTTGACCCGCGTGATCTGGCACAGCAAATGGCGCGCATTGGCTTCAGCGCCAGGCCGTACGCCCACTTTGGCGGCGCCGGAGAGAAGGGACTTAAGGGCAGGATGAATGCGTTCTTGCGCACCCTGTCACCCATCACATTGCTGGCCGCGCCCACGTTTAAGTTGATCGGAGTGAAGCGCTAATGATGGTCAGGTTTTTGGGCTGGGGACTGGCTGCCGGGCTGATTTGGTCTTTGTACGAAGTTGCCCTCCTGCTGGTTTTCGGATTCGACGCCTATGTTGCGGGCGAAAGCAACAATGCACTAAATCTCGCCAGCGCCGGACTGTTGAATTACAGCCTGCTGGCCCTGGTGTTGGGCGCAGTGGCTTATGTTTATTATCTGGCCGCACGTCTGCTTCAACGCAAAAAACAGATACGCGCCGGTACCTTCTTTGTCAGCGCCTTTACCATCTCTTTGCTGGTGTTGTGGGCCGGCATCTTTGTCAACCGGAATGCTCTGGCGCGGATATCGGTGCTGCACCCCTGGTCGCTGCTTGTGAGCGTTGGCATCGTCATCGCCGGTTTTGTGCTTTGTCTTGTTCTTTACCGAGCGCTTTCAAAGCTGGGCGTCGGAGATGTCATTGTTGTGTTTCGCAGAAAGTGGTTTAAACCTGCGTTTGTGGGGTTACCCACTGTCGTCATTATGCTCATCGCCTTAATCAACCCGCAGCCCGCTTCTCAGGCAGACATGAAATCTGCCGCAGCGTTCGCTGACAAATCCGAGCGTTCCGCTGAAGATGATTCTGCGTCAGCCGCAATGCGGGCGCAAAATGGCGCCAATGGTCATGAAGGCAGAATAAACATCATTCTGCTGACCATCGAAACCCTGCGCGCCGACCATCTCAATGTGTATGGCTACGACAAGAAACTGCACACGCCCAACATCGATGCGCTGAGCCGTGA
>CAZVSL010000440.1:0-5602 GCA_964629935.1 uncultured Calditrichaceae bacterium
GTCTTGCCCGGGTTAAAATCAAGCGTTAGTGCTATTTCAACGGTCTTTCACGCATTCCCTAAGTTTTCTATGGCATATCCGCGTCGTTTTCTTTATATTAAACGATTTTAGTAATCCAGCAAGGTTAAGGAGGAATCAGACGTTGGAACGACTTTCAGGTTGGAAACGAACTCATACGTGTGGCGAGCTGAACAAATCGCACGTGGGTGAAGAAGTAACGCTGATGGGCTGGCTGCACCGCAGGCGGGACCACGGCGGACTTATATTTATCGATCTGCGCGACCGCTACGGACTGACACAAGTTGTATTCGGCCAGAAAGCGCTGAAACGTTACCCCGGGGCCAGGGACCTGCGCGGCGAATTTGTGCTGGCGGTGCGCGGCAAAGTCGAACGCCGGCCGGAAGGCATGGTCAATCCAAACCTGACCACAGGTGATATCGAGGTCTCCGTTTCTGAGCTCAAGATACTCAATCCGGCCAAAACCCCGCCATTTGAAATCGACAGCAACAAAGAAGTCACCGAAGAGATGCGGCTTAAGTATCGTTATCTCGATCTGCGCAACAGCGGCATGCGGCAAAACATGTTGGTCCGGCACAAGACCAGCCACGCTGTGCGCATGTTCTTCAACAACAACAACTTTGTGGAAGTGGAAACGCCCATACTCATGCGCAGCACGCCTGAAGGCGCACGCGACTATCTTGTACCCAGCCGCATTCACAAAGGCAGATTCTACGCGCTGCCACAAAGCCCGCAGACCTACAAGCAAATTCTCATGGTTGCTGGTATGGACCGCTACTATCAGATCGTGCGCTGCTTCCGGGATGAAGACTTGCGTGCAGACCGTCAGCCGGAGTTTACGCAGATCGATATCGAGATGTCGTTTGTGGAGCGGGATGATGTCCTGGAAACAATGGAACGCATGATGGTGCACGTGTTCAAGGAAGTGCTGGATGTGGAGATTCAACAGCCATTTCGCCGCCTGACCTATAAGGAAGCTATCGAAACCTATGGCTCTGACAAGCCTGATTTGCGTTTCGGCATGGAGATCTGCAACATCAGCGAGCTGGTTGCCGACTGCGATTTCAAAGTTTTCTCCGAATGCGTCGAGAGTGGCGGTACCGTATGTGGCATCTGTGTTGCCGGCGGCGCACAGTACTCGCGCAAACAAATCGATACCCTGACCGATGAGATAAAACGGGAAGGGGCCAGGGGACTGGTTGCCATCAAAGTCAGTTCTGACGGCTGGGATTCTTCGCTCGCCAAATTCTTCACAGAAGAGACCATCGCAAAGATCAACAAATCTTTCGGCGCCAAAGACGGCGATCTGTTGCTCATCATTGCTGACCATGGCGAAAAAGCCTTCACGCTTGCCGGCGGCTTGCGGCTCAGAATTGCCCGCAGCGAAAACATGATTCCAAAAGACCAATTTGAGCTGGCCTGGGTACTTGAGTTTCCACTGCTGGAATTTGACGACGAGGGAAAACGGTATGTCGCGCGCCATCACCCATTCACCTCACCAATGGATGATGATGTCGATCTGATGGAAAGCAAGCCTGGTGAAGTGCGCGCCAAAGCTTATGATCTGGTGCTGAACGGTTATGAAATCGCCGGCGGCAGCATCCGTATTCACAGCCGCGAGCTGCAGGATCGCATGTTCCGCCTGCTCAACATCACTGACGAAGAGGCCAGAGACAAATTCGGCTTTTTGCTGGATGCTTTCGAATATGGCGCCCCGCCGCATGGCGGTATTGCATTCGGGTTCGACCGCCTGGTGATGCTTCTTTGCGGCGAAAATTCCATCAGAAATGTCATCGCCTTTCCGAAAACCAACAGCGCCCTGTCCCTGATGGATGGCTCGCCGTCACCGGTGAGCGAGGCGCAGTTGAAAGAGCTGAATCTGAAGATTCGGTAAAATTCGGAATCGGCATCCGAAAACGTTTCGGGTATTGGATTGTCGGGCTGGTTTAATCCCTGCCGGCTGCTCTCCATTCTGAAATGAATCAGGCCAGCTCCCGTTGTTCGTTTTCGTGAAGCTTCTCTTTCTTGCGCCAGAATGATCTTTTTAGCTTCTCATCCTTGCCGAGTGCTGACTGTATTCTGACAAACTCGCCGATATTGTCCATTGTCACCAGCCCGATAAGCTCGTCCTTTTCGACAACCGGGAGCGTGCGACACTCACACGTCTGCAATTGCACCAATGCCGTTTCCAGCATGGCCGGGGCTTCAACCACTTTGAAGTCAGTGGACATGTATTTGGAAACGGGTACATCCTGGCCTTCTTTGGAAAGGCCGTTGACCAGATCTTTTTGCGTCAACACGCCAACCACTTTACCATTTTCAACGACCGGGAAGTCTTTCTGGTCGCTATCTAATGTTAGCAGGATCGCGGTGGTCAGGGTGTCATCTGTCCGCAAGGCGTGAAAATCGGTTATCATCGCGTTCTTGACCGGGATACCGCCCAGGGAGGATTTCATCAGGACCATACTTGCCTCCTGGCTGGCGCCGATCCATACAAAGAAAGCGATGAACACGAGAAAGGGATTGGTGAAAAGTCCGATCAACCCAAAGAAAATGGCAATACCCTGTCCGATATTGGCTGCGATCTGAGTCGCTTTCGTATACTCAAGCCGCAACGCCAGCAATGCGCGCAAAACACGGCCGCCATCCATCGGGAACGCCGGTATGGCGTTGAATACAACCAGGAAGACATTGACGATCATCAAGCGTTCCCAAAAGGGGCCGGAGGTGAGGGTGAGCTTCTCTAAAGGGACAATCCCTTCCGTAATATTGAGCAAGCCATAGAGAATTGCTGCGATTACAACATTAACCACGGGTCCGGCAAGCGCGACCCAGAGTTCCTGGATCGGCTCATCCGGCATCCGTTCCAGGCGCGCAAGACCACCGATTGGCAGCAGGGTAATATCACGGGTCTTGATGTTATACTTTTGCGCCGTCAGGGCATGGCCGAACTCATGTAACAGAACACAGCCAAATATCGCCAGGACAAAACCCACTCCTTCCAGTGTAGAAGCCAAATCCCGGTCCCGAAACCAATGACTGAGCCCGACCCACAGAACGATAAGCCAAAAGGTGGCGTGGATGTAGACGCCAATGCCCTTGTAACTACCTATTTTTAAGGACCATTTCATGATCGTATCCCTCCTTTTAATCCGTTTTAGCCGGGACCAGAACTATTGCAGGAGAAGCATTTTTTTGGTCTGGCTCGAAGTTCCCGTGCGCAGGCGATAGAAATACACGCCGCTCGCCACAGGCTTGCCACTGTCGTCCGTACCATCCCAGGCCATCCTGTACGGTCCCGGCGCTTGCCAACTGTCCAGCAAGGTGCGAATTTTCTGGCCTCGCGCATTGTAGATGCGTAACTCGACCCGAGTCGCCTGCTCGAGGGTGTAATGAATGGTTGTTTTGGGGTTGAACGGATTAGGATAATTCTGCGCCAGTGTGAAGGTCTTTATCGATCTCGGCGCCGGCGCCACAGAGGTGGTCTCTTCAACCTGCCGAAAGAAAAACAGTCCACCCTGAAACCGTCCGGTGAAGAGGTCGAGATCTGCGTCGCCGTCAATATCGGCGGCAAACGGAGCATTGCGATTGTTCACACCGGTAGTGATTTCGCTCAGGAAATCTTCCGCGAGCACGAACGAAAAGGTACCCGGCGCGCCGACGTTGGCGTAAAGAATTATCCTGCCGTTGCTGTCTCCTATCAACAGGTCCAGCGTGCCGTTGAAATCGAAATCCACCAGACGAAAGAACATGTCGAAGTGAAGGACAGCGTTGCCGTTGGCATCCCGCAGTGTATCGGATGGCTGGGAAAAGGCCATCGCGCTGGCCGTGCCCACGTTTTCATACAAGAACATGGCATTGAGTCCGAAGGGCAAGACACGTGTTACCAGCAAGTCAAGGTCATCGTCGCCATCGATGTCTCCGACCTCAGCTCGTCGGCCGTCTATTTCGGTTCCGGCTGTGTCCACCAACGCTCCGATGGAATCAAGAACGGCGTTCTCAGCAGAACCGATATTCTGATAATATTGAACACGCGTACGGCCACTGAGCAGTGCACCTGACAGCAAATCAGGATCACCGTCGTTATCCAGATCTCCCCAGGTAGGGATAGAGCCGCCGGGGATTTGAATCGATTGATACTGACTGGTAACCCATTCAAACCGCGGCATAGTTGCGCTGCCCGTATTGTGCAAAAACACAAGGTTGCCGCCGGTGGCGCCGCTGATCAGGTCGAGATCGTCATCTGCGTCGATATCCACAAGAGAAGGGGTACTGAAAAAGCCGAAATCCAAGAACGCCAGACTCAATTGTGACGAAAATACGATGAAATTTGGAGTTGTTGGGGAGCCGTCGTTCCGAAAAAAGCTCACGAAGCCGTGGTTGCTGGCAAAAAACAAGTCGAAATCGGAATCATTATCGATATCCGCGAAAGTGGGTGTGACAAACGACCGATCGATGTCAGGAAGAAACGGGGTGGTTTCCTCAGCAAACTGTGGTGCGCTGGCGGAGCCGGTATTGCGGTAGAAACTCAAGCCCTGCCTTGAAGAGCCCACAAAGAGATCGAGGTCGCTGTCCGCGTCGACATCCACCAGAGTCGGTACAAAGAATTGGCCGTCAGGTTTGATCAGGCTGCCGGAGGCGTCTCTGAGCGTATCCACAAAAGCAAATGCCCGCTCACCGCCGGTAGTTCGTGTGAAATAGAACAATCCATCCTGAATGTTGCCTACTAACAGGTCCATTCTACCATCGCCATTCAAGTCACCGAAGGTTGGGGCAGAAACAAAGCCTACATTGATGGAATCGAAGAAGGCGGTCACGAACGAAAAGTCGGGCTGTGCAGTACCTCCTTCATTGCGAAAGTAGTTTAGCGTGCCCACATTCTCCCCCGCAAACAAGTCCAGATCACCGTCCCGGTCAAAGTCATGCAGCGCAAGACGATTATCATTGCCGTTGAGCCGGATGTCGTTCAAAGCGGGATTGGCAAGCTCAAAGGTTCCGCCTTCACCTTCGCCATCATTGCGATAATATTGCAGCCGCCGGTCATCCGCGCCGGTGAACAAGAGATCGATATCGCCATCGCCGTCGAGGTCGCCCATGCCAACGCTGGCAGTATTGAGACCGCCATTCCAGGGAAGCTGCAGTGGCCTACCGTCTTGGGTCACCTGGATGCCATCAATTTGCTCTTCAAAATTCTGCGAGAAGATTGCAGCCGGCAATAGAATCAGTAGCCCCGTGAGTCTGTAATGCATAGCCCCTAATACCTCGATTAAGTTAAAGGTTTGAAATTTTAGTGCCATATTTTAAGCAAGGCCAATCAATTTCGCAATGGAAATCTACTCCTTGAAGTGTGTGTCGTTACCAGGCAATTGATGGGATGATAAGTATGCCCGCCGCTTTTTGGCTAGGAATCAAGGTGGTTATGGATGGCGGACAGACAGCCGCTTATTCATCTTGACTATGGTTGGTGCAAGTGACTCACTCTCTGGCAAGCAGAACGATGCTTCACTTTCCCCGTTCTTGCAAAAGGCTGCCGCGCAGGGTTTTCGCATTTTGCGTCAGTACATCATAATTTTCATCGGCGATG
>CAZVSL010000441.1:0-5589 GCA_964629935.1 uncultured Calditrichaceae bacterium
TCCGGCGGCGGCGGCTGCAACGCAAAGATAAGTTCACGCAACGGCATGGTTGAGATGAAGTCGTCGGCATCAAGCTCCAGACGCTCTCCGTTTCGCGTGCGCGCCACAGCGCACTGCACCCGACCGTTGTGGTGGCGCAGCTTCTCCACGCGATAATTCAGCAGGGTCCGGTTACCCCGTTGCGCCAGCTTGTCCGTGCACGCCTCCCACATCATGCCCGGTCCCAATCGTGGATAGTAGAATTCCTCGATCAGGGTAGTAATGATTTCGCCATTTTTGTCATGCCCATTGCTCGAGATGGCGTTCTTGAGCGCTTCGGTCAGGGACAAATTCTTGATGCGCTGAGCAGCCCAATCAGCCGAAATCTCGCTGCACGGAATGCCCCAGACTTTTTCTGTATAGGTCTTGAAGAAAATACGGTAGAGCCGTTCGCCAAACCTGTTGACCACCCACTGCTCAAAGTTGTTTTCATGCGGATAGGGCGCCATCTGAGTTTTGAGATAACTCATCCCGACCAGGAACGACTCCGTCAATCCCAGATTTTTGAGGGTATTGCCCACCTTAAGGGGATAGTCATAGAAACGATTGCGGTAGAAAATGCGGGAAAGCCGCGGCCGCTTCAGGAAGTCATCGCCGAGAATTTCGTCCCACAACTGCTGCACATAGTCTATCTTGGTGAAAAAGCGGTGCCCACCGATGTCGAAGCGAAACCCCTGGTAATTGACGGTCCGGGAGATTCCGCCAACCTGGTTGTCTGCTTCAAGAACGGTGGACTGCCCACCCGATTTTGATAGTTCGTAGGCTGCTGTCAGGCCAGCAGGGCCGGCGCCAATAATCAATGCTTTCGGCATATTGATTCTATCTAAGCTCGCTCTTGATGAATGAGTTTGATGGAATCGCGTTCATGCGTTTGGACCGGTTTCCCTACCAGCTTGTCCTTGTAGAAGACCAGAATTCCCAGACCAAAGCTAACGCCACAGTAGAGGAAATAAAGCAGGTGCAGCGGCACAACCCTGAGCGCGAAGGTTTTGCCACGTTTTTTTGCAAAGAAGCGATAGAATTTGTGATTACACGAAATAAGAACCGTCAATGCCAACATCGCGGTGAAGGCAATCTGCGTCTGAAACGGGGCGGCAAACGGCGTGGCCATACTACAGCCGAAGATCAGGAAGCTCAATGCCACATAAAGACGCTGAGAAGATGATATGTTAAGATTATTCGGCAGCGTTCGCCTCTGCAAGATCAGCAAGGTCCACGGTATGCCGCGATCGAATATGTCGGTTTTCAGCATGTTCAGAAATGTCCACCGTTTGAGATGGGTCGCCTGAATCGCGGGCTTCAAAACGATGCGGCCGCCCTGTTTGAAGAGTCGCATACCTAACTCGATATCTTCGATGGCAGGCCGTCTGAATTTGACATTGAAGCCGTTCAGGCGGAGAAAGCACTCCTTTCTGATGGCGCCGCATCCTGACCAGAACGTGCTGACAGTGGCGGACAAATTTTGATGCACAAAGTGGTGAAACAAATTCTTGTATTGCGAAATAAACGAGCTGTCCGCCGGCCGGTCATCGTAAGAGCCCATGAGCGCGTCGATCTCACTGCTGATGAACTCACGTGCAACCAGCGCCACGGTCTCCGGATAGATCCGGACATCGGCATCGATGAAGAAGAGCACTTCTCCGCGGGCAAGTTTGGCGCCCGAGTTTCTACTAAATGCTGGCCCACGAGTCCTTTCGTTTCGCAGACTAACGACCGGATAGTCAGAAATGACCTCGCTGGTTTCATCCGTTGAATTGTCATCTATGACTATGCACTCGAAAGCGTCGTAAGTCGAAGCAAAAACCGCGTCCAGACACGACTGCAGATTTTGTGGATCATTCCGGACCGGAATAATTATCGAAATAAAGGGGTCTGCTTGACTAGTCATACAACCTGTTTGATTTCGTGGGAAAATGCGTGTTCGCTCTTCTGGGCTCTATTCGTATTCCGGAGCTTTTTCCAGAAAAAATGAGCGATGATAATCAAAGCGATCGTGATAACCGGAATTAAGAATATCATAAAGCGAGAGTTCGAAAACATTTCCGGCAGCCTGAACTCCGAGGTAGAAACAGAATACCAAACATTGAACAGAAAAGCAGAAAATGTCACCGCGATTCCTGCCAGCGTGATACGCCAGTCATTGCACAGGCTTATGATGGCAATCGGAGTCATCAGGTACCAGGAGTTTGATATCCGGGCCAGGAACACGCCGAAAAGCAGCATGATGATGGCCCAGCGTTTGATCAGGACAGCATCATCGTCTTTTTGCAGGATACTGAACAACACCATAAAGATAGCAAATCCCGACAATAGCAGCGCCTTACTTAAGCTTGCAGATGAAGATGCCCCGGCCTCGCCAAGCCCGACACCCAGATGGCTCGTGATAAGCTCGGGACCTTCCCACAAAGGCCAGTAAGTCAAAAGCACAACAGCACTGAACAGCAAAACCGAGCGTGCCAGTGGCGACCAGCGCTTGTACCTGAGCTCACGCAGCCAATAGATCACGACCAGCGGCAACGTGATAAGTTTGATCAGAACCGACGCCGTCAGAGACACGATGGCGAGCCCATGCTTTCGCAGCACCAGCCAGAGAATGCCGAGCACCAGGAAGAAAACCATAACCGTATCGGTCTTACTTTGCCCAAGCAGCAACACGATCGGATTCCAGGCGTAAAAGATCGTACCCGCGACCGCATGTTCCGGAGACAGCCGGCGCAGAATTGAAAATATCAGCAAGACATTGCCAATGTTGCACAACAGAAACAGGCTCCGGAATACCATCAGGTTGGCCGTCGGATCATCGCCGGCGAAACGACTTAACGGCATGCTGATCCAGGTCCAGACCGAAAACTTGTCGCCGACGATCCGCGCAATGCGCGCACTGGCATAGGGATAAACAGGGTCTTCAGGGAAGGCGCTCGCGGGCACATAGTGCGGATTGGCGTCATGGACAGTTGCAACCCGAGCACGGGTGATATAATTGAAAATATCCGTGTTGATGTTCGGCAGCGCGAAAGTTGACACCACAAACGACAGAATTGCACCGCCAATCACAATGGTAACCCGGGTTCGGTCAGCAGGGACCTGCCAATTCAGCAAGATCGCCAATGCATAAACCGCAAACATTGCGGCTGTGGCTAAAAGCAGGAGTACTGCCACCCAATTCGGATCATCTCGCAGCGGCAGATCAAATGAAGTGCACCAGGCCCACAAATCCAGGTCGCCAAACAACGCTGTGCTCGCTCTCTGCATGCGCCCGGGAGTCTGAGGTATGTAGAAGCAGAAAAAGAGTGTCCCTAACAACTGGACACTCGCGAACGCTATCAGGAATGCCACAATTCGATTGCGACACTTTGCGATCATCTTCGCTGCCAGCACTACCACGGAAACCTCTTCTATATTCAGGGCTCAATCGAGACCCTTGACACTACATTTCAAGTCGATAGAAAATTAAGAATTAACATCCTCTAAGTACCCGCATTTTTGGACTAGTGCAGAGGAACAAAATTGCGGCGCCAACACGATTGAAAAACTGCGGTTGCTCCGTGAGGGCATTACGAAGCTCGAAAGTCTTGTATTCCGGTTTATGGGAGAAATTGAATTGGCCGGCTCATAGAAAGATCACTGTAACCATCTGCCCAGATCGCGTTCGATGAGCTCCTGGAGCCGCAGAATATCTTCACGATAAAGATCGATGAGAATTTGACGTTCTTCCGGCATAAGACCGGACCTTGTGAGATTCTTACTCTTCAAAGCCGTTGCTTTTGTGAGAATTTTACTGCGCAAACGGCCTGGGAGTCGCGATTCCACACGCTGCCAGCTCGCATACGGACGCATCAGCGAATGCAAAAATCGATTTTTCGGAATGCCGGACACGTTGTACCTTGCAGAGGTATTGGGTACCACGCCGTCGTCCACTTCGAGGAAACGATAGATATCGCGCACGATCTGCAGACTATCGCTGTTAAAATCATCATAGAGATAGGCCCGAACCTGTTCTCGCCGGAAAAATTGCAGAAAGCGGCTCAGGTGCGCGTGGTAAAAGCCGGGCTCGATGTAACCGTGCCAGCTATCTCGAACGCCGACATTTTTATCTTGCAGAGCATCGATAATGCAAGGGAAGCGCTCCTGGTTCTCTCGCTTGTGCATCATGAAAGCTGAATGAGCACGCTCCGCGGGGTCGCGCAGCAAACAGATAAGCTTCGCATCAGGCAAATGGTGGTGAATACGGGCAGTGGCCGTATCCCAATGCAGATAATAGGTCGACGCCTCTCCGATCGCGATTTCACCATTTGCCCCTGCGAACAGAGACAGATAGTCATCAAAGTCTGTTACCGCAGCTTTGCGGACGCGCTCCCAGGTCTCTTCCTGCACATTGCTGCCGTTGCCGTCACCATCAAACGTAAAAAAATTCGGCTCCTTCACCGGACTCATGTATATCTGTGGATGCTCTTTCAGATAATAGTAGAGCGAGGTCGTGCCAGCCTTTGCCGCGCCTATGATCAGAAAATTAGGCAACCGGCCCTTTCCGGCCGCCAAGACTTCAGTGCAGGAGCTATTCGAGATATCTTTGGAAAACAGAGTCATGACCAAACGTTCTAAGGTATGTATTGCGACAAATACCGAGCAGTCTGAAGTGCAAGTTATTCAGCGGCGTCACGGGACCGTCTTGCCATTCTTCCGGAAAGTCATATCCCCATTTCTGCATGAAAGGACCAAAAATGCGTTTGGCGCGAGCGCGAATGTCAGGAGTAAAGAACGATTGATAGTCCGCCAGATTGCCGTTTGTCTGATCGAGCAGTGGCAACGGTCGCTTCTGTCTGATGCTTAGTCGTTTCAGCACTTCCGCAAAATCTGCTTCCAGATTTTCGAACCTGATGATATAATCGAAATTCTTGTGATCCAGGCTACTCCAGTTGTCATAAGGATAGCGATGAATTTTCCAGGGTTTGTAGAATTTCCTGAAGAACTGAGCAAAGTCAGCCCCGCTTTCTTGAAGAAACTGAAAGCCCTGCAAGTCTGCATGGGACAAATGACCGCCCTGTTTGCGAAGTTGTTTCGAATCCGAATCATCGCCAGGGCGGTTTTGCTTGAGCCTGAAATAGGCGCTAACAGCCTCATCCAGCGGATTACGGATACAGGAGAAGATAAAAAGGTCTTTCTCATCGCTGTCCGCGATGCGCCGAAACTCATGATAGTATTCGTGCTTGCGCATGATGGGCTTGCCATGATAGGTTGCGCATAGCTCGGCGGCGATTGAAGTGGCTCCAGTGTGTGGCAATTCTACGAACAGATACTTGTATTTGTGACTAATGATCATGATGTAGCCGCCTCCAACGATGTCTTAGCGCGCTGTTTCTGTTTGAATAAGTCATAAAGAACTTTGCCAGGCATATAAGACGGCACGTTGGCTCCTAACAGAGTTAAAAGCGTCGGTGCAAAATCGAGAATATTTGCCTGCATCAGTTTTTTGTCCCTGATGACATCAGGGCCATTTGCCAACAAAAAACCTTCCGGTGTATGTTTATTCTTGTCAATGGCGCCCATGGC
>CAZVSL010000442.1:0-5588 GCA_964629935.1 uncultured Calditrichaceae bacterium
AGGCCGGATTCTTGTCCGGCCTTTTTTGTTTTGTAGATGAAAGGAACACGGATCACACGGATTCTCACGGATCACCCCCATAAACCCCGTTCTGTAAAGACTTTGTTGTTGTTGTGATCCGCGGCGATCCGTGCGATCCGCGCGATCCGTGTTCCATTTGCATTGTGCGCTTTGTGCAATCCGCGTCCGGTTCGAGTAGTGCGAACTCGTCTTGATTCATGAATTAAGACATATCACAGCGAATATTTTTCTGAAAATTACGTATTCATTTGCAGAGTATCCCCTTCACGCAAGCAAAGTGACAAGAATGTTGCAGTTTGTTGGTATCGTACCTGCCAGGTCAGAGGAATAAGCACATTCTTCAAATGTAGTTAGCTAAACGGTAGTAGAGAGGCCAACTTTGAAAAACTTAGCATTGACATTGAGCGCCTTCCCTTATTTCTATGGCATCGGCTCAGCCTATCAATTTGCGGTTGGTCCCCTGCTCTACCTCTACGTCAAGTCCATAATCGACCCTGACTTCAAGTTCACACTCAAAGACCTGCTCCATTTCGTGCCTTTTTTCTTCATGCATTTCTATGAGTTTCCGGAATTTATTTTGCGTAGTTATATGGATTATGCAGCTCACTCTCAAGGTGGACACAGTTTTGCGGGCGTGGCCATCCGATTTCTGATCTGGCATCTGCAACCTTTGCTCTATGCAGCCATGCTGCTGCACCTGCTACGCCGCTATGGGTTTTATCTCAAAGCAAAATTCACCGCCCAGCATAAACTCAACTTCACCTGGATGCGTAACGTTTTTTTCACTTATGCAGCCGTCTGGAGCCTCAAGGCCGGAGTCGAGCTATTCTTACCATACACAATCTACAGCCATAAGCTCTACTATATCCCGGCATCGATCATCCTGACCGCTTTCCACATTTATATCATCGCATATCTTGGCTTGAACCGCTCGGAGATTTTTCCCGAAGACCCAAAGCTGCCGCAGCGCTATAAGACTTCGCAGCTCTCACAAAAGAAATCAAAGGAGTACTTGCAGCGCCTGATCACCAATATGGAAACAGAAAAGTCTTTCACCGATCCGAAACTGACACTACCCCTGCTGGCCAATCGTCTCTCCATCAACAGTCGTTATCTTTCGCAGGTCATAAACGAAAATCTGGGCCAGAATTTCTACGATTTCATCAATGGCTACCGCATTGCGGAGGCCCAGAAGAAGTTAACCGACCCGGACAAGGACAAGTATACAATTGAGGCCATCGCCTTCGAAGTTGGATTCAATTCAAAGGCGGCTTTTTACAGCACCTTCAAGAAGCAAACAAACATGACGCCGTCTCAGTACCGCGAGATCATGAAGCGCAAATCGCACTCATTGCGCACAAATCCGCGGCCCAATAAGTTCTTCCAGACAAACAATCAATAAGCCCTCCTGCTTTGCCTGTAACTTCAATTTAGTCTGTGTCTTTGCGCAAACGCAGCCGTGAGCTGTATGTCCAGCGCCAGTCCCCGCCAATATGGAATAAAAGAGAGGAACTTTAGTATCTTTTAGACAGTTTTAATAAGTTGCATTTCTGTCTTTTAATTCATCTCAAATCATAAAAACAAGTGGGTGCCATGATGGATTATTCAAGAATTTATCGTTGCGTTAGCCGTGCTATTCTCTGTACAATTTTGGCATTTGGGCTTATGTCCGCGCCGGAGGCATTTGCGGACGGAAGCATCCAGCCTAACATCGATCTTGCTGTATTCAGAGACGCGCAAGGGAATGCATACATGGAAATATACTATTCCATTCCTGAAGCTGGCATCACTTACGTGCCCGATGCAAGTGGACAGTTTAGCTGTCAATTGGTAATGGACCTGGAGATTCTCC
This sequence comes from uncultured Calditrichaceae bacterium, assembly GCA_964629935.1. GTDB lineage: Bacteria > Zhuqueibacterota > Zhuqueibacteria > Oceanimicrobiales > Oceanimicrobiaceae > CAZVSL01. The sequence continues at coordinate 1,874 of CAZVSL010000442.1, forward strand.
ATGACAGCCAGCTCTGGGCCAACAAGCTTTGGAAGATTGAGAAGTCCGTCAAAGATACATCGCAGGTTTCAACGAGCAATCAGGTCGTGGATGTCTTTCGCTACTTTGTCGAGAAGCCGGGTGAATATGAAGTAGCCATGCACGTAAAAGATATGCACCACCTCACGAATATCGACAGCGCCCGCGCCGTGTTACAGGTTTCAGATTTTGAAACCAATGATGTTGCTATCAGTGATATCGCGCTGGCATCGAATATTCAAAAAGCGCCTGAAGGCGCGCCGGGCAAACTGGTCAAGAACACCTACGAAGTTACCCCCAATCCAACCGGCATATTCGGTGAAGGCTCATCCAGCATTTATTATTACTACGAAGCCTACAATCTTGAGACCGGCCTGGATGAGAACCAATATCAAAGTGTTTGCAAAGTTGTTGACGCGCAGGGCGTGGAACGCGAAGGACTTGGTATTACCTATCGCCCGAAGAAGCGCATCTATGATTCCAGCATAGAGATTGGCAAGCTCAACATCAAAAACCTGCCTTCTGGCAAGTATAGATTGGTCTATGGCATTGCCGGTACAGACAAAACAATGCTTGCAAGTAAGGAAAAAATATTCTATGTTTACAACCCCAACGTTCAGGTGGCAGATGCGTTTGGCAATGGTCATTATGGGCCGCTGGCGACGATGACCGAAGAGGAGCTGGACGAGGAGTTTGAGCGGCTCATCCATCTCAACACCAAAGAAGATCGCGATTTTTACAAAAATCTGACAAATGCCGACGGCAAGCGTGAGTTCATATACTCGATATGGGCGCGACCGAACGACGAAAACCTGCCACCCTTGCTTTTCAGAGAGCAATATCTTGGGCGCGCACGTTATGCCGACGACCAATTCAAATCTGTCTACTCGCCAGGATGGAGGAGTGACCGCGGCAGGGTATTCGTTCTATATGGCGTCCCTTCCAATGTCGAGAGGTTCCCGAGCACCGAAACCACAGTGCCATATCAGGTTTGGACCTATGACAAGCTGAAAGGACAGGGCGCCGTTCAGTTTGTATTTGCCGATCCAACCGGTTTCAGTAAGTATGAGCTGCTACATTCCGACCTGCGCGGTGAAAGGAGGAATGACTCCTGGAATATGGATATCTACAGAGGAAGCAATGAGAGAGAATTTAGAAGGTAACCTAAGCCTATTGGCTCTATGTATTGTTGTGCTATTGGCGGCATGTAGCAAGAAGGAAGAAATTAGAGTTAGCGCATTACCTGAAGTAATCGGAAGTGAACTATTCTTTCGTGGCTATGTAACCGACGATGACGAAGAGCTTGTTAGTGAGATTCATAATTTCAGCAAGGAAGTTACCCGCCGCGACACGGTGGATGGCCGTCCGGTTTATGTGTACGCTGTAAATAGCGGTGAAAACGGGACGCAACGCACACCGGAAACCTACTTCTACACAGATGAAGACGGCAGCGTATGGGAGTATAATACCACCGACCTTGGGGCACGTCTGGTTGCGTATGGTTTTTCTTACCGAGAACCTGTACGGGTTAAAAGGTGGGAACCCTTGCTGAAAATGCACGATGGCGTGGGTACGGAATGGCAGCACAACATAGACACCACGTTTGATGCTATCACCATGTCAGGCGAAACGCACAATGTTCGCTACATAAAGCAGGGGAACGCACGATATGAAGGGCAGACAGAGACGTTTTTGCCGGAGCCCTATCAAAATGTGCAAGTCCTTGACGTACACTGGTATGACCTGAACACCTATCTCATCGACGAAACCACCTCCGACACGCTTTTTTCCACAATGGGGCTCGCCCATCATTACTTCATGCCAGAGTTAGGGGCGGTGAAATATATCACAAATTTCACCCAATCGGAAAAAGACAAAGAAGATAAATCCCTGCGTGGCACCTGGGAATTGATGCGCAAGGAAATCCCGGAATAAACGTCTCTTCCTCATTGTACATAGAGGTGACTGCTCAATCCAGGCCACGGGATTGGGCTGTCACCGGCTGAAGGATATTATTTTAAATTCACAACTTCAAAAAAGCTTGTCTGGAGAACATATCTCACATATTTTTGTCGATGATATGTTCTCAGGATTTCTTGTTTCCTTTTCAGACCAATTATGCTTAGAAGGTAGAATCATGTATACTTCACACACTCTCCGTCTCCTTATTTCTGTCTTAATTCTCTCCGCGGCGTTGCCTGGCTTTTCCCAGACAAGTATTCTTACCGGAGTTGTGAAAGATAAGAATACACACCAGGATCTCAAGTCGGTTAACGTTTTCATAAAGGAAACCAGGGTTGGAACCAGCACGGACCTCGCTGGCCATTTTGAGTTACGCGTGCCAGTAGACAGAATGGACGAGCTTACGGTGGTCTTCAGACACATCGCCTATTTTGAAAAACAAGTGCCGGTTAGCACCTTGCTGGAAAAGGACCGTGTTTACCTGCAGCCGCGCGTCATTCCTCTGAACACCGTTGAGATTGAAGAAGAAGGCGTGCGCAAGCTTGATATCGACAAAGACTTGCCGCAGACGGTTTCTGTTATCGAATCCGAGGAGTTTGAGATCAGAGGGTACGTCGATGCCGGCGACCTGCTGCGCATCGATAACAGTGTACAAATCGATGAGGAGCTCAGCGGCACCAAGACCATCTCCATCCGCGGCGGCAATCCCGATGAAGTCGTCGTCATGTTCAACGGCGTCAAGATGAACAATGCTTATAACAATATCTTTGATATCTCGCTCATCGATCTCGAAAATATCGAACGCTTCGAGCTGATCAAAGGCAGCAATACCGCGCTCTACGGCCCGGAGGCTTTTTCCGGCGTCGTAAACATCGTGCCAAAAGTAGAACAGGATTACAACATTCGATTTCAACAGCGGGTCGGCACCTATCGTTCCGGAAACTGGGGCCTGCACCTCTACAACCGATTTGATCGATTGTATGGCTCATACAGCATCAAACGCGGAGGTCTGACACGCGAGTTTATAGACAACAATGGCGACCTCGAAAACACCTCTTTGCACCATACTGCCACACTCAACTATGATCTCGGCGCCAATCCAATTGGCCGGCCTCAGGGCACGTTGAGCGCCATGTGGATATACACTTCCCTGGACTTTCAACAGCAACGACGCGGCGAACAGCAGTTCGACAACTTCACCGATGAAATCAACGACTTCAACAATCTCTTTTCCTTAAGATACAACGGCGCCTTGTTCGGAACCGAGGGTTTTGATCTCTCAGCTTCATATAAATATCTGGACCAGGATCAACTGTTCACCGATAATATCACCGGCGCCCAGCCGCGAGAAATTCTGGACCGTGCGCTGCTCTTGAATCTGCAGAAACAGTTTCAGGTAAATGAGCTGGACATACTCTTCGCCTACCAATTCCAAAACAATACCCTCGATGAAACCAATGAAGTGAGACGCCAGGACCTCGAACGCTTGCACCATGGTCTGGTCTCCATCGCAAAATATCATGGGGAAACAGGCTCTGAATTCTTTCAAACCATGGATGTCAATGTCAGCGTTCGCCACGATCGGATCATGGACCGCCAGCAAGGACTGGAATTCTTCGGAGATCTGGGAGACGGGGATCCGGAGTTTGGCCTGTTCGAAGACAATGACTGGGATGCGACTAACTTCAAGCTGTCCCTCAATCTGTCGGGATATCGTGAAAACCTAACCGTGAAC
>CAZVSL010000443.1:0-5577 GCA_964629935.1 uncultured Calditrichaceae bacterium
AGCGCGCACAGTGGTTGCCTTCAGCGATCCGGCCGATCAGATGGGCAGCCAGATACGTCAGGTGTTGGGCCTGGCAGGCAACACCGATCTCGCAGTGACTACACGCGCCGTCGGCTTTCTCAGCCAGCGCTTCTTCCCACCTGGCATCGACCAGCCGACAGACGGTTCCGCGGTTCAACAGGGACCGCTGTTTGTGCCCGACCCTATTCTGCCGCTCAATGATTATCGCTGGCAGCAGAATGTTGGGCTGGCGCCTTATGGCAATGGCATCACCATTTTTCCCGGCGGCATTCCGCTGTACAAGAATGGCCAGCTCGCCGGCGGCATTGGCGTCAGCGGAGACGGCGTCGACCAGGATGATTACATCGCCGCAGCCGGCGCAGCAGGATTTGAGCCGCCAGCGACAATTCGCTGCGACCAGTTTTTTTATCAAAATGTGCGGTTGCCCTATGTCAAGTTTCCGCGCAACCCGGATTTGAATTGATTGGTGACTGGTGATTGGTAGATGTATGATGTAGTGCAGCCTTCAGGCTGCTTCTCAGCATGGTTGACAATTTGGGCATTTTATGAGTTTTTGGCAGCGTTTTCAGTCGTCCCTTGCGGGACTTGGGTGGTGCTTGCTTCCGTATCCCAGGGGTGAACCCCTGGGCAATTTTCAGTCGTCCCTTGCGGGACTTTGCGCCAAATTGCAGATACAGTCTGCTTTATGCACAGTCTTTAGACTGCACACCAGACTTGGCAATCGTGTATGTAGTGCAGCCTTCAGGCTGCTTCTCAGCAAACTGGTAAGCGAGTCTTATGAAAAGCTATAGTTTGATGCTTGTTCTCCTGAGCCTTGCGCTGAGCTATGGTTTTGCTTTGGCCGGGACGGGAATGGGGGAGAAGGGGAATGAGGCCGATTCCTTGTCGTTACTGCTCAGGCAGCCGGCGCCGCATTTTGAGGCGCTGCCGGACCGCTGGCGTGGCGTTCAGCCGCCGCCGTATGAACTCAACGCACGGGGAAGCATCTTCGACCCTTACAATCAGAACATACTCAAGGGCGACTTTCCGATCATCGGGCAGGATTTGTTTTTGATTTTGACGGCCAGCACGGCAAGCGCGGCAGAGGCTTTCGGTGTGCCGACTCCGAGTGCGGTCAGTACAAACCAGGCAAACAACGCCAATTTTTTCGGCAGCTCCGGGCGGTTCTTTTTCAACGAAAACCTGCTGCTGTCGCTGGAATTCTATCAGGGCAATACGGCATTCCGGCCGCGTGATTTCGAATTGAAAGCGACCGTGATCGCGAACGCCAATTACATCAACTCGCCGGAGAACAATGACGTCAACATCAATGTACGCGCCGGAACCCGGCGTTATGATGGTCATGTCGGGTTTCAGGAGCTGTTCCTTGAAAAGCACTTGCTGAATCTGAGCGACCACTACGATTTTGTGTCGCTCAAAGCCGGCATTCAGCAGTTCAACAGCGACTTCCGTGGCTTTATTTTCGACGATTTCAACCTGGGTGTGCGTCTGTTTGGCAATGCGGCCTCCAACCGCTATCAGTACAATTTCAGCTATTTCAATCTGCTGGAGAAAGACACCAACAGCGAGCTGAATACGGTGTTTGCCAGCCGCGATCAGGAAGTCCTTATTCTTAATCTCTACAAGCAGGATTTCCTGGCGCTGGGCTACACCACGCAGCTCAGCGTGCACTTTAATCACGACCAGCCGAGCAGCTACGTTGACGAAAACGGCGTGCCGGTCAGGCCGCCGGTGCTGGGCAATAGCCGGCCCCACGATATCAAAGCGCTGTATCTGGGGTGGGCCGGCGACGGACATTTGGGGCGGCTAAACATCAACCATGCGTTCTATCAGGTCATTGGCCGCGATAGTTTTAATCCGCTTGCCAATCGGCCTGTCGATATCAACGCGCAAATGGCGGCTCTGGAGTTGTCCCTGGACAAAGACTGGATGCGCTTTCGCATCTCGACCTTTTATGCCTCCGGCGATGCCAATCCAAACGATGGCAGTGGCCGCGGTTTCGACGCCATAGTTGACCTGCCGTTCTTCGCCGGCGGGCCGGTAAGTTACTGGAACAGCCGGCAGATAAGGCTCCTGGGCGTAAACCTCACCAACCGGCTGAGTCTGCTGCCAAATTTGCGCCCGAGCAAGCCGGAAGGCCAGTCCAATTTTGTCAATCCGGGGTTGTTGCTGCTTAATCTGGGCTACGAGGCAGCGCTTACGCCGAAAACCAGGCTCGTTTTCAATGCCAACTATTTGCGCTTTATGAACACTGCCACACTCGGGCCATTTGTAAACCAGGGCGCCATCGGCAACAACATCGGTTTGGACTATGGCCTCGGCGTTCAATATCGCCCGTTTTTAAACAACAATGCGAAGTTCACATTTTCGGTCAGTGCTCTGACGCCGCTCGCAGGCTTCAAGGACCTCTATGAAGCACCGGGAACGCAATTGTCGGTACAATCAGCTTTGATCTTGACGTATTAGTGCGTTGGTGCACGTGGCGCTGTGGCGCAGGCGTCTTGCTTGCGTGGGCTCAAATAGCCCAACAGCAACCACGTTGCCGCGCTGTCAAATAATCATGGAAATATGAATATGAAATCTCTGTTGTACATAAATCTTTTTCTCCTGGCTGCTTCTGTTCTGCCAGCACAGGAGTCCATGCCCGAGGTTGACAGAGGCCGCCGGCAGGTGCGCCAGGCCCGCACCGATTTAGCCCGCAAGAGTGAGGGGTGCCTGGACTGCCACGCCGGACTCAAAAAGATGCACGCCTCGCCTGTGGTGAAGTTGGGCTGCACAGATTGCCACGGCGGCAATCCTTTTACAAATATAAAGGAAGACGCACATATCAGCCCGGCGCATTCTGATGAATGGCCTGACGCGGCCAATCCCGTGCGCAGCTACACGCTGTTGAATCATGAGCGGCCAGAGTTCATCCAATTCGTCAATCCGGGCGACTTGCGGGTGGCTGACCAAACCTGCGGCGGCTGCCATCCGCAGGAAGTGCTGAAAGTCAAGAAGAGCATGATGACGACTTCGACGTTGCTTTGGGGCGGCGCAGCGTACAACAATGGCATCGTCTCCAACAAGCTGTACAGTTTTGGCGAAAGTTACAGCCGTGATGGCGAGCCGCAGCGCATCAACACAGTGCCGGCGCCGACAGAGGCTGAAATCAACGAGAAAGGCGTTCTGCCTTATGTCGTGCCGCTGCCGCGCTGGGAGGTAACTCAGGTGGGCAATATCTTCCGCACCTTCGAACGCGGCGGCCTGGCGCCCCGCATCAATCCGTCAGCCATCGGCAATCCGTTGCCCTTTGAGCTGCCGGGCAAACCGGACATGAAGCTGGGCGACCGCGGTCTGGGCACACAGCTTCGCATCAGCTCGCCGGTGTTGAATGTCCATAAGACCCGATTGAACGATCCCCATCTTTACTTCATAGGCACGAACGACCAGCCCGGCGATTACCGTTCCAGCGGCTGCACAGCCTGCCATGTTGTCTATGCCAACGACCGCTCGCCCGTGCACGCCGGCGAGTACGCGAAATACGGCCATCTCGGTACCAGCGCCTCGGCTGACAAGTCTATCTCCAAACGCGAGGTTGGACATCCTATCGAACATCAGTTCACGCGTAGTATTCCATCGAGCCAGTGCATGGTGTGCCACATGCATCAGCCCAACGGATTCCTCAACACCTTCTACGGTTTCCAGATGTGGGACTACGAAACCGATGGCGCGGCTATGTACCCGAAAGGACAGAAGAAACGCTCTGCGCAGGAAAAATTCGAGCTACTGAACCGCAACCCGGAAGAAGCTGTTTTGCGCGGCAAATGGGGCGACCCGAAATTCCTGGCTAACGTCAGCGAGCTCAACCCGAAACTGCGCAAAACGCAGTTTGCGGATTACCATGGCCACGGCTGGATTTTTCGGGCCGTGTTCGAAAAAGATCGCAAGGGCAATCTTTTGGATGCAAGCGGCGAGCGGATTCCGTGGGAGGCGGAGCATAAATTTCACGGCGTGATTCCCCTGGCTGGCAAGGACCCATACTGCAACGAGGCATGCCGTGATGCGCAAAAAGCCGTCCACCTGAAGGATATCCATCTTGAGAAGGGCATGCACTGTATCGATTGCCATTTTGAGCAGGATGTGCACGGCACAGGCAAGTTGCATGGCGAGTTCCACAATGCCATCGAAATTCAATGTGTGGATTGTCACGGCACCGTAAGCGAGTATGCGGCCTTGCGCACCTCAGGCGTCGCAGCGCCGCCGGGCGGCACGGACCTGCGATTACTGTCAACGCCGTTCCGGGATGCGCGTTTTGAAGCCGTTGGCAACAAGCGAATTCAACGTTCGATGGTCAGGGAGGGCCTGAAGTGGGAGATCAGCCAGGTGCGGGATTCCGTCGATCCCGCCTCTGAGAGCTACAACGCCAAATCGCAGCGGGCGAAGCTCATGGCAACCGGCGGGCAGATGCAGGACTCTGCCGACATCGATGTCAGCGCGCTGGCACATGCCTACGAGAAAATGGAATGTCAATCGTGCCATACCTCATGGATCACCAACTGTTTTGGCTGCCATTTGCCGCAACGGGCGAACTGGAAAAAGGAGATGACCCATTTCGAGGGCACGGAGTCGCGCAACTGGACCACTTATAACCCGCAGGTAATTCGGGATGCCGGCTACATGCTTTGCCTGACGGGCACAACGAAGGGCAACAAAATTACCACAGCGCGTTCCAGCAGCGCCCTGATTTTGAGTTCACGCAATGCCAATCGCGAGCAGGTCTATCTGCAGCAACCGCCCATCTCGGCGCCCGGCTACAGCAGTCAGGCGTTTAATCCGCATTTTGCTCACACGGTGCGCAAGGCCGAGACACGTACCTGCACCGATTGCCATGTCTCGGAAAACAACGATAATAACGCCTGGCTGGCGCAACTGCTGCTGCAAGGCACGAACATGGTCAATTTTATAGGCAAGTACGCGTATGTCGCCGAAGGCAAGGACGGCTTTGAAGCTGTGGTGGTGACGGAGAGCGATGAGCCGCAGGCGGTCATCGGCAGCTACCTGCAGAAGCTGGCCTACCCCGACAACTACAAGGCGCACCTTGGCGCTGAGCGGCAGCTCACGGAAGGGCAGCATCATGGCGGCGATTATGTGCGCAGCCTGCAACTCAGGGGGGAGTATCTCTACACCGCCAACGGTCCGGACGGCTTTCGTGTATTCGATGTGGCCAATATCGATAACAAGGGCTACTCGGAGCGCATTGTGACGGCGCCCGTTTCACCGCTTGGTCAGGACACGCGGGTTGAAATGGCGTTTGCCACAGCCGTGGCGCTGCCCACAAATATGCCCATCGATACCCGGCGCAAGGCAGCCATCCAAAATCCGGCGAATCAGGAGCAGCCCATGCATCCGCTCTACAGTTATGCCTACCTCACCGATCTCAAGGAAGGCCTGATATTGGTTGATGTGATGAATCTGGCGGATGGCGATCCCAGCAATAACTTTCTTAAGAAGGATGTGGCATTCAATCCCGGTGGCTTGCTGGATGGCGCCATCAATCTGACGGTGGCTGGCAAC
>CAZVSL010000444.1:0-3384 GCA_964629935.1 uncultured Calditrichaceae bacterium
CAACGACCCGGATGAGGACCCACTGGATGTGAGTTTGAACGGCACGGGCGAAGAACAATCTGGCGGCAGCGGCTCCGCACTCTCGTTTGATCGCAGCAACGGGGACTTTGTCTACATTGCCGACAACGACCTCCTCAGCGGCGGCTCAGGGAAGTCCATCACGGTTGAGGCCTGGGTTAAACTCGCCAATCTCGATACCAACCAGCCGGTTGTGATGAAATTCCTCGATGGCTCCACCAAGGATTGGGGCTTGCGCGTCCTGAGCTCCGGCGAGCTACAGGTGGCTATCGAAAGCAGCGGCGACAATTGGGAATACTTTGCCGGCAACGTGCCGGTTGGCCTCTGGACGCATCTTGCTTTTACGTTCGACAATGGCAATAATAGCGTTCGCCTGTATGTCAACGCCTCACAGGTGGGTTCCGGCGCCACGCTGAGCAAGGACATGCCCAACAGCAACGCTGCCGTCTTGTTTGGCAAACACAACTACAACACTGAATTCTTTGATGGTGAAATCGACGAGGTGCGTATCTGGAGCGTGGCCCGTTCGCAAACGCAACTGTCCAACAGCATGGAACAGGAGCTGAGCGGCTCAGAATCCGGTCTTATCGGCTATTGGAAACTCAACGACGGCAGCGGCCAGACTGCTACCGACATCCAGACCAATTTTGCGGCCAATGACGGCCGGCTCGGCTCCACAAGCGGCAGCGACAGCGACGACCCGGACTGGGTCTCACCCGGCGCCATTGGCAGCGGCGGGGGCGAAGATACACCGGATATTGCTGTCTCCCCCGGCTCTCATGACTATGGCAGCGTAACCGTCGGCAACAGCGCCAGCAAGACCTTTGTGGTGAGCAATGCCGGCACAGCGGATCTCCATGTTAGCTCGACCACGCTCACCGGTGCAGACGCTGGTGAATTCAGCATTGGCAGCGGCGGCGGCTCCTATACGCTGGCGCCGGGCGCAAGCCGAAACCTCGTGGTTGATTTCAACCCCACCAGCACCGGCAGCAAGACCGCCATCGCGCGACTCAACAGCGACGATCCGAACGAGGATCCTCTTGATGTGAGTTTGACTGGCACCGGTGCGGCCACGCCGGAACCGGATATCGCGCTCACGCCATCGTCTTATGATTACGGGAGTGTCACGGTTGGCGCGAATGTCTCGTATACGTTTACGGTAGAAAACCAGGGCGCCGCCGACCTGTCTGTGAATTCCATCAGTTTAGTGGGTACGGACGCCGGTGAGTTTGCCATTGTCAGCGGCGGCGGCTCGTTTACGCTGGCGCCGGGCGCTACCCGCGAAGTTACGGTGCGCTTCGAGCCCGGCAGCACCGGTGGCAAGACAGCCATGCTGCGTCTCGCCAGCAATGACCCGGATGAGGACCCGCTGGATGCCAGTCTGAGCGGCAGTGGCACGGCTCAGCCCGAGCCGGATATCGCTGTGACCCCGGGTTCTCATGATTACGGCGCGGTTACAACGGGTTCGAGTCTATCACAATCTTTCCTGGTCGAAAACCTGGGAAGTGCAGAGCTGGTGGTTAGCTCAACCTCGTTGACGGGAAGCGATGCTGCCGATTTTAACATCGATAATGGTGGAGGCTCGTTTACACTTACCCCGGGATCCAATCATAATATCGACGTCAGCTTCAACCCCATTGCGGTGGGAGTAAAGAGTGCCGAGATTGACTTGAGTAGCAACGATCCCAATCAGCCCGTTCTTGCTGTAAGCCTGACGGGAGAAGCTGTTGTGGCTGCAGAGCAGGAGTGCTCCGTCAGTGCCGAGGGCCTTTCATTAGACCTATCAGAAATTACGTGCAGAGGGGCTGCACTAGCTGCCTATGATCCAGATGATTCTGACAATATATTTACACCTGTCGATGTCCCAGTTGTTGTCCACGTAATTCGCCAGACTGGCGGCCAGTCCTTTCCAGATGAGCCTTCCGTAACACAGATTGAAAGAATGTTTAACAACAACATAGTCAACCAACCCTCCTTAAATGAGGCTTTTGCCAGAGTTAACATGAGCTTTTCTCTAAAAGCCATTGATTATGTCAATGATTCATCTCTGGAGAATATCCAGCATACTGTTCAGGATGTGTCCAGTATTCTTAGTGTTAATTCAGATCCCCTCGCCGTCAATGTCTACTTTGTTCCAGATCTTTTCAATAACGGCTGGGCCTCATTTACCACGGATATTCAAGGAAACATCACTTTCAGTCCATTTGGACAAGGTATTCTGCTGGATTTCCAGGCGGTTGACCAAACCACGGTACCACACGAATTCGGTCATTATTTTAATCTGTTTCATACCTATGAAGAGGATGCATTTGGACCGGACTTTGCCAATAATACAAACACCTGTTCTCAGCTCGGAGATGTCATTTGTGACACCCCTGCAGAACCTGAGCCACGCAGTATGTCAAATTTTGACGAGGACTGCAACTTTATTGGCGACCAATTCGATGATCATGGAAATCAATACCAACCGGATGAAACAAATTTGATGAACGGCGCGAATGTCTTTGAGAATGGATTGAATGCCCTCAGTTGCCGAGAACGGTTTACCAGTGAGCAGTTGGCTCGAATACGGTGCACCTTGGAAAACAGCGGCGACCGGGACCATTTTCTGCAAACTCCCGTCCGCTTCACCAACCTCATCAATACCCAAAACTCCGGCGGCGACTTTCTCATCGACGGCAGCAGCACGGTGCCATCAGATGGGGTGAAATCCTTTGAGTCCGGCACCTCCCACACCGCCCGCACCCGCGCCACTGACGGCCCTTTCCAGGACCGCTTCCTCAACTGGCAGGGCCAGGGCATCGACTACAAGCACCACGATTGGAACGGCAATGCCGAGGAGTTCCAACTGAGCCATACGTTTCAGCCTAGCAGCAGTGATCCATCTTCGTTGACGCAGGATGCCAACTATGTCGATCTCCACCCCGTCACCATCCAGGTCGCCCTGGAGGGCGTGCCCGTCTCCGGACAGACTATCGAGTTCAAAGACCCCTGGTTCGTCGACAGCCAGGGCAACCAGCCCAATACGTTTCTGCCTTATGAGAGTCCGTTTACGCCGGGGAGTGGGGATTTCGTGGATTATGGTGGGGTATTCTTAGGACAAGACTTTGAAAACCCGCTTCTACCTTTCTATACGCTCCGTGTTGCTTTTAGTGCAGAGATGGGAAGTACACCGGGCAATTTCGTAAGCTGGGTGGGCGAAAATGCAGAATTCGACAACGTTTCCAATGTAGAAACCGCTGTTCGATTTAACGTAAATGACGCTTTGGTGACCGCCAGCTACAAAGGCCACCTCATCTCCGGCACCACCGACGCCCTGGCCGGCAACAGCCAGCGCAAGCTGGTGAGCGACCAGGCCGGTACCCA
>CAZVSL010000444.1:3394-5537 GCA_964629935.1 uncultured Calditrichaceae bacterium
CGAGAGCACCAACGGCGGCAGCGACTGGTCGCCAGAAACCCGCATCAGCACCGGCGACGGCAACAGCAGCCGCGCTTCTCTGGCCATCGACGCGAACACCGGCAAGCTCTATGCGGTCTGGCAGCGCCAGAACCCGGGCGGCGACTACACTATCTATTTTGCCAAAAAATCGGGCGGCTGGTCGACAGCGAATACTGTGGCCACCGCCAGCGCTCCTGGCTTTACCACGCCGCAGCCGGTGGTCACCGTCAAACGTTCCGAAGACGCCAACGGCTCCTTCAACAAAGTCATGGTGTTTTACAATTCCGGCAGCCAGCTCGGGTACAAGACCTCCACCAACGATGGCGCCAGCTTCTCCTCAGAGCAAAGCCTGGGCAGCTCACGATTTCACCCCAGCGCCACTGAGCCGTGGGGGCTGACAGCCAACGCCAACCGCATCTTTGTGGCCTACGATGGCGGCGAGGGCGTGTATATGCGCCGTCTCATCACCTTCTTCCCCTCCGATCCGGAATTTCCACCTCCGACCAATGGCAGGGCGAGGAGCTGGTGCCTGGCAGCGCCATCGAGCTGGTCGCTATCAACGCTCAGGCGCACACCGACCCGGGGACCAGTCTGCTGGACGTGGTCTGGCAGGGTCAGAACAAAGTCAGCTACCAGCGCCGTTCCTATTTCACCGGCCAGTGGTCAGCGGAGCAGGAATATGTCTCATCCGGTTTTAAAGAACCCACCATTACAGACGTCTCTTCTAACAATCTCCTGATGACCTGGACGGACGGCAGCAGCACGTACCGGGCGAAATACACCCAGAGCAGCAACAGTTGGTCCCTGCTTTCGACCCTGCCCAACGCTACCGACCCGCACGTCGCCACCACGGGCGGCAGCAATCTGCCACAGCAGGCGCGCCACATCTACCGCGCCACCGGCAGCGCGCCTTATGCGCTCAAGACCGAACTGGGCGTTATCGTGCAGCAGCCTTCACTCGAAGGTGGTGAGCCGCAAGCTACCTACGCCCGCCGAATCTCGGTCATCGATACGATCAGCGGCGCGGCTTTCCTGGTGGAGTTCGAATGCCCGAAAGTCCGGAACGGCCGCGGCCAGCTTCGGGACCTGCCGTTTGTGACTACCAACGACACCTTGCTGAACCTGTCTTTGGATAGCCTCGGTTTCTACCTGCAAACGGAGGAGGGCGCCCTGGCCGCAGACTCAGACAGCCTGATTTTGCCGTTCCGGGTGGACTCACGCAACGCTTCTGCGCTTGCCAGAGCTGCTGCCGGAGGTCTCAGGGCAATGTGTCGTGTGGAAATCCCGGGCCAACCTAACTTGAGCCAGGAAGTGCTACTGCACGACTTCAACCATCGCGCAAAGCGTTCAGCGCGTGCTCGCATGAACATACGCGCCCTGCGCGGGAGAAACGCGCACATCAAACTGGAGCTGCGCGGCCTGAACCGGCAGAAACGCAGCCTGGTTCCCGTGTTGACCCACGTGCACTATTTTGGCGAGCCGGAGATGACTAACGACGTTGTCGAGGTCGATGCCGTGACTTTTGGCCAGACCTCGCCAGAGTCGGAAGCCGCGCTGCCGCGTGAGTTTGCCCTGCACCAAAACTACCCCAACCCGTTTAACCCTACCACGGTGATTCGCTACGATTTACCGCAAGCAGCGTTTGTGCGGTTGCGCATCTTCAACGTCAAAGGCCAGCAGGTGCGTGAGCTGGTGGCCAAACGTCAGGCGGCCGGCGAGTACAAGGTGGCATGGGACAGCCGGGATGACACCGGCCTGCTCGTGGCCGCAGGTACCTATTTCTACCGCCTCGAGGCGGCCGGGTTCAGCGACGTCAAGCGGCTCTTGCTGTTGAAGTAGCTTGATATTCAAAACCTTCCAGGTTTGCCCAACCTGGAAGGTTTGCTTTTTTGCATAGATTTTGTAGGTTTGGTCACAAAGAACAAAGCCATTACCAGCGTAGGCAACACTCAAATGTCCAAAATCCTTTTTACGTCCTGTCTTCTATTGTTGAACTTAGCCTGCAGCAGTGATACGCCACCGCCTGTGGCGCCTGAAGTCCCGGCGCCGGAGCTGAGTGTAGACTGGATTGGCGCAGTGGAAGCGGGCCTGCGTGTACGCAGCAACGCCAGCGGCAGGGTGG
>CAZVSL010000445.1:0-3645 GCA_964629935.1 uncultured Calditrichaceae bacterium
AATCCGGCGCCTACTGAGGTGAACATATCATCCAGCGCCGGCTCCTGGCCCGTTGCCAGATACCTCCGGCATCAAAAAACAGCAAGCCGGTTGGTTTATGAAATGGAAATCCTCTTTCGGAGAGTGGGAATCTGAACTCGCTGTGGGCGAGCACGAGTTTGGCGCCCCAGCCCACCGGGGTCAGGCGCCGGTCAGCATAGCCGCGCAGGGAGTTGGCGCCGCCAAGATAAAATCTCTCATAAAATGGCGCAGCTTTCGTTGTGTAACTTCCCCTAAGATGGAGCGCCAGGACTTGTCTGCCAAACAATTTCTGAAACGCGCGGGCGTCAAGGGTAAGCTTTGAAAAGCTTGCTTCACTATCAAAAGCCTTATCTGCCAGCTCGCCGGTGAGCGCACCCCAAAACCCCGCCGTCGGATAAGCGATATTGTCCCTGGTATCGGCATGGAATCCAAGCGAAATTGCCTGAATGCGGGTTCTTTCAAGGTCGTCTGCGATGCTGGCCGGCAGGTCTGTGATGCGGTTGTCATCTTCGTCTTCCACGAAATCATCCGGGTTGTAGCTCTGCGTGCGATAGGCGACGAACAGATATTTGAACGGACCGCGCGCACCGCCAATCTTAAGATTCAGTCCGCCAAAGTCGACAGTCTGCTCACTCATCAGGCTCACGCCCTGATCAAAATAGTGGATGAAGTTTTTTCCGCCTGCCGCCAATTCCCCATCGAGGAAGAAACGGTCGCCCCAGAAACGGTTGAAATAACTCAGCGACAGCTTGCTGATATTGTCGCCAATGGTCCAGCGTAGAGCAAGCCGGCTGCCGTGGCCAAAGGCATTATCATAACGCAATCCCGCCGGCACGAAAAAGAAACCATCCAAATCGCTCCGGCCACCTTCAAACTGGAAGTACGGATACTTGCGTTCTTTTATTTTGACGATTACAACAACGCGCCCCTTTTCTGAGCCGGGACGCGTGTAAAGGTTGACGTTTTTGAAAAAATTAGTTTGTGCCAGTCGCTTCTGGTTGAGCTCCAACACGTCCGGGGTGAGCACATCGCCCGGCTCGATTGTCATGTGATTGAGAATAACGTTGGGACTGGTTTTGCTCAAGCCTTCGAACTCGAAGCCCTCAAGGATAAGCTGTCGCCGCCCCTGCGAAGTTTGAGCGAACAATGGATTGATGGTTACTTCTGAAACTGGAAACAGGGATACGGCGATGAGCATGAGGACAATAGTCAAAACTCGGCTCCGATTGCCTCTCGGAATTAAGGTGGTGCGGCGAGGTTGCTCGAGCTTGTCGAGACGAGTTCGTGTCATAGGATTGAAAATAGTGCAAAGGGTGAATAAGTGCAAGCAAATATCATCGCTGTTTGGTCAGGCGCTTGGCTATCTGTTTGGCAGTGTGAGGATCGCTTGCCATCTTAGCCGTGACAAAAAAGCCGGTGTCTGACCTTGCAGACACCGGCCACATTTTGTCAAACTTACCAGGCTATCGGCATTGTTCTGCTTTACCTGATGCTAGCTCCTTTTGGTTACGGTTACAGAACCGTCGGGATGGATGACGACATCATAAACATCTTCACCTTCTGTAACCACGCCCTGGCCGGAGCCATCCGGGTAGAAGTCAAACGTGGCGGTCAAGATCGGCTCTTCGCCGTTCTCGAACGCAACTTCAGAGGCGTAAACCTGAAACTCAAGGTGGGCGCTTTCATCCGGGTAGCCCTGCGCTGTAAAGACCACAAATGTCTCGTCCGCATTGTTCCATTCGCCTGAAATCTGGTCGACATCCTCCGTTTCCGTGATGGTGATGAAGCCACTGCCGTCATCGCTGGCTTCGATATTGAGCGTTGTCGTCAGCAAATCGCCAACCCGCGTTTGGTCGACGGTTACGCGCTCCGTAACCATTTCGCCTGCCAACGGCTGGATCTGGCGCTCGAAGGAGCCGCTGATGGTTGAATCGCCGGGATTGAAGGTGAATTCCCCTGACTCGGAGATGGATTCCGGATCATGGCCGGCAGGAAAGGTGATGGTCTTATTGAATCCACCCTGGCCATCCTGTTCAGCGCTGTCAAATGTGCCGCTGATTTCTGTGCCATCGCGGCGACTCTCTGCAAATGTACCGGTCCCGTCTAAATTGAAGGTTGCAGATTCGGTGTGCGTGGTGTTATCAGAGAAAGTCGAGGTCTTGGAGTAGCTGCCGCCACTGTCGGGATGGTATTCGAACCGCGCCTGCGTGCTATTGATGAAGCTTGAGCTTACATAGGTCACCTCGCTGGTGAGCACGCCGCCTTCAGGCTCTGTGCCCGGGGCATGGTCATCCGGCGTAAAAGTGCCGATGGTTTTTTGCAGTAGTTGGCCCGCGTTATATCGCTTCATGTTGTAGAGCGAAAGCAGCACATCATCAGAGTCGTTTAACAATGTGCCGTTCAGATCAGCCTTGACTTCTGTGGAGTCATAAGTCAGCGGGTGACCATCCCGATAATCAAAGGCAACCACGAAAAAGCGGGCTGTGCCGGCGTCCGGATCATAAATAAGGCTGACACGATGCGTCACGCCTTCCACCGAGTCCCGCTCTGTGACATCGAAAATCACAGAGTCGCCGGCAGCACTTTGTATGCGATTGAGTGCCTCCGGCCGTTTGCTCAACGCTGAAAGCGAGCGCCGTTTCACGGAAGCGCCAAAGCGGGCTGCCGCTCCCGGCGTCTCAAACTCAGGGATGTCGAGGGCAGCGATTTCATTGGGCTCAACGATAAAGCTGCTGATTTCCTCAAAAGAAGCTACGTTGCGATGAATCTCAAAGCCGGTCTCACCGGCAGCTTCTGCTTGCACCGCACCCTGATCGTTGTTGCCTGTATCGGGTGAAACTGGACTATCTGAAGAGGAACAGCCAAGTTGCAGCAACAATGCCAGACAGACCGTCAAACTGGACTTGAATACTGTGTTTTTAAATGTTTGCATGTTAAAACTCCTTTTCCTGGTTATGAGATTGCGTCTTAGACCGGTCGATTGCTAATGAAGTCACACTAGCTTCATTCAACATTCGGGCCAAACCGCAAGAATTCTGCTCATTCTGTGCTAAGTTATTTAAAAACAGAACTGGATTGTTATCCGGATCAAGTATAAACTAAGAAGGCGGTAGTGATGAGAGCCAACAGTGTTGCTTTTTCACAACAATGTGAGCGAGAACAGTTCAGTCATAGACGGCTGTCGTCAAGAAAATGATGAAATATGGTTTTCTAAAAGCCTTCGGTTAGCCTGGATTATTCATGCAACGGAAGGTTAATACGGTGTTCAGCCCTTAGGCTGTTACGACACACTAAAGCGTGAACACGGACCCTACCCTCTAAAAGTCAGAATTTCAATTTTGAGCGTAAAATGCCGGTTTGTGAATAATCAAGGTTAGAAGATGTTTTTTGGAGGAAGGAGATATTAACACCGGGAAAAATCCCGGTGTTAATGCGAGAGTAAGCATTCTGTTATGGCCGCGGAGCAGTACACACGCCGCCGCCGCTGACATAAATGCGGACGCCGCCGGCGCCAATGCCCTGACCTTTCTTACGGCCAAATGAGTCGTATTCGCTGCCGGGCACCTCACCATCTATGGGGGAAAAACCGCCGAGTGAGTCGGCAGCTACTGCGTGTGTGACGAA
>CAZVSL010000445.1:3655-5526 GCA_964629935.1 uncultured Calditrichaceae bacterium
ACGCAGGTCAGTCAGAGCCGTGAGCGAGGCCATCACAACCGCGGATTTGTTCATGTTGCCGCGCACAGGATTGCTCGCTTTGCCGCTGGCCTTAGCAGCATCCTGATTCGGCACACCATATTCTTCAGAACTTTGCCCTTGCACGCCTTCAAAAGGCTGCTTTTCTTTGATGGTCTGCAGCTCAAAAACGATCTCATCGGCGCCTTCACTGTGAGTCGCGAGCTGGTTACCGGTCCACAGCGCTGCCAGGGCCATTCCGAGCAAGAGGTGTAATCCTATAGACATGCCGATAGCGTTTCGTGTTGTCACGACGCGGTCAATCTGTCTCAAGACCCTGTTTTTTGCTCGTGTAAATCTGCTAAATCGCATGGGTACCATCCTTTCGACAACTATATCACTTCCCAGCGCCGCACAATTGCAGCCTGGTCATTTTGCTTCTCATTGTTTTTGCATCTTTCTTCCAAACAATGAGAAGCAATGGCATAAGTTTACTACCGGATTTTGCCGCTAAATATTCCCGCCGCACCGGTCTGTAAATTTCACTTGCTTTGACGCCAATTATTTCATATTTTTTCGCAGACGTCAGACAATCCTCTCTTTAACAGAATATACACGTCTGTTTTTATGCGGCCGGAGTTTCAGTCCCCGGCACGCCGACCTTTCTTATCGATCAACTGTTGACAACTGCAATGAGTGCAAAATCAAACACCGCGGATAAGCGTACGCCGGTCGTAATGATCGTCGATGATGAGGAGATGGTCACCTCCAGCTTGTCTTCGTTGCTAAGCATGGACACGGAATACACCGTTCTGAGTTATCAATCCCCGCAAGAAGCGCTCGAAATACTAAAGCAGAGATCAGTGGACCTGGTAATCACGGACTTTTTGATGCCGGGCATGGATGGTTTGCAGTTTATCGCACGGGCACAGGAAATGTACCCGGAGCTCGCCTGCATTTTACTCACGGGTTATGCTGACAAGCAAAACGCAATCAAGGCAATCAATGAAGTATCGCTGTTTCAGTATATCGAGAAGCCCTGGGACAACGAACACATCAAAATGAGTATCCGCAACGCGCTGGAAAAAAAGAAACTGAGAGAAGCGTTGCAGGATAAAGTCAGAGAGCTGGATGAAGTGCTGCTTGAACGAGACCGCTTGTTTCAAGATCACGAATTGCTCAAGGAGGAAATGGCATTGGCTCAAAGCGTGCAACAGAGCATGCTGCCCGCTGCTTTTCCGAATTCGAGCCAGATAATGATCACCGCAAAATATGAGCCTGCCCTTGAAATCGGCGGCGATTTCTATGATGTCATTCCGCTGGCAAACAGCAAGTTTGCCATTTTGCTCGCTGACATCACGGGCCATGGGATTCAGGCTGCTCTCAGCACTGTGCTGCTCAAGTCCGCTCTACTGGAGTTGAAAAACAAAGATCTCGGTCCGCGCGAGATCATGTCTTCCATAAATAGACAGCTTTATAATATCCTGCCAAAACATATTTACGCCGCCGCTCTGGTAGTGACAATCGATCCGCACAGCAACGAGTGTCGAATTGTCAACGGAGGCGTGCCACACCCCTTTCTGGTTAATTCTAATGAAAGCAAAGTAACCAGAATTCCCGTAAATGGCCTGATCTTGGGCGTTGCGGATAAGGAGCTGTTTAATCCGGGCGAGGAAACGAGCGTGAGATTGCGGCCAGGTGAAACGCTTGTCCTGTACACAGACGGTCTCAGCGAGGTCGTCAACGAGCAGGAAGAGCATTTCTCAGACCACATGCTGAGCTCTCTTTCTGAAGCAGCAGGCAAAGGCAATTCTGACATCCTGGAGCATGTTTGTGACCGCGCCAAACGGTTCAGCAAACCCCATCACGCGTGG
>CAZVSL010000446.1:0-5524 GCA_964629935.1 uncultured Calditrichaceae bacterium
ACGAAGGCTCTTTTTTGAACGACGCCCACAAAGACTTGAAGGCCGATTATGTGATTGCTAATCCACCCTTTAACGACAGTGATTGGTCGGGTGAGTTATTGCGCGGCGACGGGCGCTGGAAATACGGCGACCCGCCCAGTGGAAACGCCAACTATGCCTGGATACAACACTTCCTTTTTCATTTGAGCCCAAGCGGACAGGCTGGGTTTGTATTGGCAAAAGGCGCGCTTACGACCAAGACTTCCGGTGAAGGGGAAATCCGCAAACAACTGGTGGAAGCGCGGTTGGTGGATTGTATCGTCAATCTGCCGGCCAAGCTCTTTTTGAATACGCAGATTCCAGCCAGCCTGTGGTTTTTAAGCCGCAACAAAGCCAACGGCAAATTCCGTAACCGCGTTGATGAAATATTGTTTATCGACGCCCGCAATTTGGGCCATTTAATCAACCGCCGCACCCGTGAGTTTTCCGAAGAAGATATTTTAAAGATTGCCCAAACCTACCACAACTGGAGAAATCCGGATGGCGATTACAACGACGTGAAAGGCTTCTGCAATTCCGCTTCTATTGAGCGGGTAAAAGACCTGGACTATGTGCTGACGCCTGGCCGCTACGTGGGTTTGCCCGATGACGAAGATGATTTTGATTTCAATGAACGGTTTACCCAACTGCAGGCCGAACTGAAAGAACAGATGGTAGAAGAAGAACGGTTGAATGTACAGATATTGGAAAATCTGAAAAAGGTCGCGGTGCAGAATGGCTAAAATAGAAGTCAAAGGGACAGCGATAACTTTATATTCTCAAAAAGATGAAGATTATATCTGCATCACCGATATTGCCAGGCACAAAAATCCTGAGCGAACCGATGACCTGATTCGTAATTGGCTCAGGAACCGAAATACCATTGAATTCCTGGGTATTTGGGAGTTATTGAATAATCCGGATTTTAAACCCGTCGAATTCGACGGGTTTAGAAAGCAGGCCGGTCTGAACAGCTTTACGCTCACTCCAAAACAATGGATTGAAAAAACTAACGCCATTGGCCTTATTTCAAAGGCTGGCAGATATGGCGGTACCTACGCTCATAAAGATATTGCCTTTGAATTCGCCGCCTGGATATCTGTCGAGTTCAAACTCTACCTGATTAAAGAATTCCAGCGGCTTAAAGAAGAAGAACGTAAGCAGCTCGGCTGGGATATCCGCCGCAATCTGGCCAAAATCAATTATCGCATTCATACCGACGCTATCAAAGAACATCTCATTCCACCGCATTTAAGCAAGCAGCAAATCAACATGGTTTACGCATCCGAAGCCGACGTGCTGAATATGGCGCTGTTTGGAAAAACAGCCGCAAAATGGCGAGCTGAAAATCCAAACGAGAAGGGAAACATACGCGATTTTGCCAATGCTGCACAGCTTGTCTGTCTTGCCAATCTTGAAAACTTAAACGCACTCTTCATTAATGAAGGAGTTGCACAAAATGACCGCTTGCAGCGCCTGAACAATATTGCCATCCATCAGATGAAAATTCTGACCGGAGACGCGGGCATGAAACGGTTGGGAACGGAAGACGATGCGTAGATGTCTGAACTGTGATTTGTTTGATTTAATGATGGACTGTGATTTTGTTAATCAGGATAATCCCAGAATCCCAAAAATCATAGTTCAGACAATTAAAAAGGTGACGGCGGATGAGTGAGTGGAAGGAATATAAACTCGAAACATTAGTTTCAAAAATTGGCAGTGGGGCTACACCAAGGGGCGGGAGCAATTCATACAAGGATGAAGGAATATCGCTTATTCGAAGTCAAAACGTATTGGATTTTAAGTTTTCGTTTTCCGGATTGGCATTTATTGATGATGAACAAGCTCATTGTTTACAAAATGTTGCAGTTGAAAGTAACGACATTTTATTAAATATAACTGGAGACAGTGTGGCAAGATGTTGCCTTGTTCCAGAAAAGGTATTGCCGGCAAGAGTAAATCAGCATGTTGCAATAATTAGATTAAAGCCCAATTTAACCGAATATAGATTCATTTTTTATTTCTTACAAGCTACAAAAGAAGAGCTCCTGTCACAGGCAGAAATTGGTGCTACAAGAAGAGCGCTTACAAAAGGAATGATTGAAAATTTAGATATTCTTCTCCCACCGCTCCCTGAGCAAAAAGCCATTGCCGCGGTGCTCTCCAGCCTGGATGACAAAATAGACCTGCTGCACCGCCAGAACAAAACCCTGGAAGCCCTGGCCGAAACCCTGTTCCGGCAGTGGTTTGTGGAAGAGGCGCAGGATGATTGGAAGGACACAACTCTGTTTGATGCCATCGAATTAGTTGGAGGCGGAACACCAAAAACAGCAATTGAAGAATATTGGGGTGGCAATATAAAGTGGTTATCTGGAGGCGATATTACAACAAACCATAAAGGCATCGTAGTCTTTTCCGAGAAATCAATCACTGAAAAAGGGTTGAATAATAGTTCTGCCAAATTACTGCCAAAGTTCTCAACGGTAATTTCAGCCAGGGGAACCGTAGGCAAGTATTGTATACTTTCTGAGCCAATGGCTTTCAGCCAATCAAACTATGGTATAAAACCAAGGTTCTCAGATTGTTATTTTTTCACGTACTTGTTAGTTAATCATTCTGTTGAGGAATTACAATCTGCTGCGTATGGAAGTGTGTTTGATACGGTTACTACCGAGACCTTTAGAGGGTATTCAATTGTTTTGCCCGACAAAGATTATATATTGGCTTTCGAAACGGGAGTAAAACCGTTATTCTTTAAGATGTTGAATAATCAACAGCAAATACAAACACTGGAAAAACTCCGAGATTCCCTATTGCCGAAATTGATGAGTAGAGCAGTGCGGATACAATATTAAGAGACTAAGTCATGGAAGATAAAATCACGACAAAAAGCATTGGGCTCGGTATCGCTGAAGTGACAGAAGATTTCATTCTCGATGAAAAACCTATGTCTCGTCTCGTCTTTCGTGCCCAAATACACGAAAAGGGAATTCGAGGGAAAATCATCAGGCAACGCAGAGCATCCCAAAATGATATTTGGATTCCGGAGGAGGCAATTGATATTCGCAAGTTAGGTAAAAACGAGTCCATAAATCTTGATATAAATACGAAAGCAGTCAAAAATTTATATTTAGCAATCTCCAAGCTCGCAAATATCTTGAAACAGAGGGGCATCGAATATGGAGAACATGAATATGCAGTAGTTGATCCGAGTTCAGTTGTTATTACGGATAAAAATAAGGTTGCCTATATATCCAAAATTCTTGAGTCTGGTTATAGCGAAGAGGTTTGGGAAAATCTTGTAGAATCTGAGCCTTCATTGGTTACTAAATTGTCTTATGCGAGAATTCAACAAACAAAAAGGATAACGGTATCGGAATTTAGAACGAGGCTTAATAGAGGTGGATACGCAGAAACGAGGGGAGATGATTCTTGGCAAAAGTGGATTTACAGTCATAACTGGCTGTTTGGCATTAATTATAGGGACCCAATCGAAAAAGCGAGGATTAATATTAACGGTGTAATGCCAGACTATCTTTTTCCAACACTTGATGGTTTTGTAGATATTTTAGAAATAAAGCTCCCTGATAATCCTGTAATCAACAAAGATGAGAGTCATCACGGCTCGTGGAAATGGTCATCCGAAACAAATGAAGCCATAGGTCAAGTCGTAAATTATTTGTGCGAAATTGACCGATTGCGCCTTGAGATTGAAAAAAATATTAAAACTGAATATGGATATGAAGTAAGTCTGTTGAAGCCTCGCGCATATATTCTTATCGGTGATAGTACAAATTGGGGGCCTGAAAAAAAAGAGGGATTAAGAAAAATGAATCATGCACTGCACGGCATTGAGGTCTTAACCTATACGGATCTGTACGAAAGAGGCAAACAAGCAACGAACACAGAGCAATGACCAGAATAACCGAATCGCAAATTGAACTGCTTGCCATGGAGATGCTGGAGGCTCTTGATTACAGCTATCTTTATGGACTGGACATTGCCCCGGATGCGAAACGACCGGAACGCGCATCCTTTGAAGATGTGCTGCTGTTGGAACGGCTGAAAACGGCTGCGCGACGCATTAATCCTGATTTACCTGCCACAGTCATCGATGACGCCGTCAAACAAATTCAACGCATTCATTCCCCGCAGCTCATCGCCAACAACGAAACCTTTCACCGTCTGCTCACCGAAGGCGTGAAAGTCAGTTACCAGAAGGACCTGCCTGCGTCCGCAGGACAGGCAGGTGGCAGACAAGAGCGCGGCGACCTGGTCTGGCTGGTGGATTTTCAAAATCCTGATAATAACGATTTTGTGGTCTGCAACCAGTTTACGGTCATCGAGAACAATATTAACAAACGCCCGGACGTGGTTCTTTTTATCAACGGCTTGCCGCTGGTGGTTATCGAGCTGAAGAATCCGGCGGATGAAAACGCCACAATTAAATCCGCTTTCAAACAAATTCAAACCTACAAAGCCGCCATTCCCGCTTTGTTTGCATTCAACGGCTTCACCGTTATTTCTGATGGGCTGGAAGCCAGAGCAGGTACGCTTTCTTCAGGTTATAGCCGCTTCATGGCCTGGAAAACTTCCGACCTGTCTGCGTGCGGGCACGCACAGGCAGATGGTCGCAAAGAAGCGTCGCCGCTTACCGGGCAATTGGAAACGCTGATTCGCGGCATGCTTAACAAAGAGACGCTGCTGGATTTAATCCGTCATTTTATTGTCTTTGAAAAAAATAAGAAGGAAGACTTGCGCACGGGTATCGCCACTATCGAAACCACCAAAAAGTTAGCCGGCTATCACCAATATTATGCAGTCAACCGGGCGGTAGAATCCACCATTCGGGCGGCGGCTGTGGCAGAAGAAGCGTTAAGGGTCAAAGAAAATCCGGTCGCTTACCTGTCTGCGCCGCCTCCCGGAACATATTGTGTTTATGCTGTATTGTGTATCAATGACTCTATCTATATTGGTCAAACATCGGATTTACGAAAAAGATGGAAAGAACATTTAGCTGGCACTGCATCAGATTATACAAGAAGATATAAGCCTGTAAAAATTGTCCATTATGAAATTGTGGAATCTCGTGATAAAGCAGTTAAAATGGAAAAAGAGTGGAAAACAGGATATGGACGAAAAAGGATAAAAAGATTGGTTGACAGTGGCAGGGCGCGGCAGGCAGGCGGTTTGCCGGATGTGATGGACCAGCCAAAAGGCGACTGCAAAGGCGGCGTGGTCTGGCACACCCAGGGCAGCGGCAAGTCGCTTTCGATGGTTTTTTATACCGGTAAGATTGTATTAAAGCTGAATAATCCAACCATCGTGATGATAACCGACCGCAACGATTTGGACGACCAGCTTTTTGACACCTTCGCCGCTTCCAAGCAACTCTTGCGCCAGGAACCGGTTCAGGCCGAAAACCGCGAACATTTGAAATCCCTGTTGAAAGTAGCTTCCGGCGGCATTGTTTTTACCACCATCCAGAAATTTCAGCCGGACC
>CAZVSL010000447.1:0-5523 GCA_964629935.1 uncultured Calditrichaceae bacterium
TGAATCTAACATAATCTCCCAGTCGGCGAAAGATGGGGTTCACCGGCTGGATACCTGAATATGGCGGTAACACTCTGCTCTTTGTGCGACAAGACGGTGCCTTCTGCGCAGCAGGTCTCTGGCGCCACGCATTTCTTTAGGGTAAGGATAGGCGAGCGGAAAATGGCTTGAACGCAGAAGGTCAGCAACGGCCTTGGAAACTTTCGGCATCGTTGATAACATTATCAATAACCTGAACACAAGCTATCAGGTCTTTCCGAATTCTCTCGACTTCTACTCTGAAGAACTTGACACTGTTTTTTCCTACCAGTCTTATAAGGACAATGAGACCGGATATCATCAGGACTATACGCTCGTCGCAAAAATTCCGGGGCCGAATAAGAATACAATTATCATCTTTGCTGCTACAGGAGACCTTGGGCACATTTCATCCGTGAAATACTTCACTGACAAAGACATGCTCAGTGAATTTGAAACCGAATTTCTGGACAAAAACTCCGGCACCAAATACTTTGAAGCTTTGATGGAAGTAAAGGGCTTTGAAAGAACGGAAATGACTACCAGGCTCTTGCATTTTAGAAAAGTAGATGAAGATTACTCCATTACGAAGCCTGAGTAAGTTTTTGCTGTCTTGGGTCTCAGCTTCTTCCTTTTGGTATCATGGTTACTGTACTTACTGACAATCGGTGCGAGCGCCCTCTCCCGAAGAACATGCATCTCATTCTGGCAACTAATCTGGATAGCCTCGTAGAGCCTCTTTCATAAGCTCGCTTTACCTACGCGGCATTACTCCATCATTCGATTATAGTGGGGAAAATGTCCTTTGTCTCATTACCTTTCCATAAAACAAACCAGAGGAGGCCAGAATGAAAACTCGACCCTCTGTTTTTCTTACGTCCCTTACACTTTGTTGGCTATTTCTCTCATCCGGAGCCACTGCTCAAGTTTATTACTTACAGCTTCAGAACATAATCCATAACGCAAAAAGAGGATATGCGGCGCCGTCCAAATTTGAAGCTGATGCGCGGGGTGGTTCTGTAGAATTTGACGTCGTCTATTACAAGTCAGGCGAGCGTTGCCCGGAAGAGTATCGTCTTCGATGGATATTCGATGAAAACATGGAGATGCTGCCGGGAGAAAATGGAAAATGGCATGAGTTCGGCTTTGAACTCCATACCGCCACAATAGATGGCAATTGCGGAGAAGTTAGCCCCTGGAGAAACCCATTCGTTGAACCGAGCGCTGATAATGGCGGAACCTCTCGCATCATGAGCGCCCTGAGATCTCAGGGGGTAAAATATCGCACCGTCAATACTCTTGCTCCAACCAGTGGACGCGTTTATTTCAGAAAAGATGAGAAGTACCGAAAAAGCGACAACATGAAGGTTGGCTACGACAAAGGGTCCTTTAAAATGCGGACCTTTGACCAATACGCGGGGCGATACGCTTATTTTCTCTTCAAAATATCCGGGGGCTCTAACAAAGATCGTAATACAGCCGAGGGCTTTAGCTATGAGGTAGTGTACCTCTACAAAATAGTGGGACCAGATGATATCGCGGACGTGGTTATGACTGATACGCCCACGTCACTATCTGGCTGGACAGTTAATTATGGTTCATTAGAACAAATGGGGGAACATGTTCAGACTTCAGCCCCTGGAGAAGGCAAGACCAGTTATTATGTTGCACCCTTGCATTTGTTGGGCAATTGGGCAAATCACACCAAACTTTGTTTTGACCTGAAAAGCTGGGGCGGAAGTTATTATGGGCCAGACAGTTACGGCGCCGAAGGTGATGTCATCATAAAGAGTGGCAACATGGTGGCCCGATATGATCTGTCAGCCAATCACAATGGAAATTGGCAGTCATATTGTATCGGGCTGAATGACAGAAATTGGACTTTGAGTGACGGCGCACAGAGTATGTCCGACATCTTGGGAAATGTCACGGATTTGCGGATTCGGGCAGAATATGGGGCAGGCACAGATCATTCGAGCCTTCGAAATGTGCGTTTGGAAACCAGGTAAGCTTAGACTGAGGAAACAGCATAGTGCGAAACATGGCTAACAAATCAACTTTTGAAACATGGCGCCTTGGCATGGCAGCGCTTATATTCAATTCTCCATTATTTTCTCAAATTAACCTGACTTCTGACGAGACTGTACAGGCGATTCGTGTTGACAAATGCGGTACTTATAACCATACGATTGCCATGCAGCAGTTGGCATTATTCGGAGACCACTGAGGCTACGGTTATGAAGAGCTGCTGCTCGATATGGTTGTGTGGAGGCAAGTCCCTATGACACAATTGACTCTCTGGGCGCGAGCGTGCAAAACCAAGTGTTGTGGCAGCTCACCCTTACCTCTAACATCCCGTCCGCCTAACCGCGAAGAACGATTTTTATGCATGCCCGTACCCACCCGAATGAAGTGCATGGCTGGTGGGTGACGAAGGAGCTCGAAAAAATATGTTCTGTAGAAAAACACCCAAGACAGCGTACCTCGTTCTGGTTTTCCTGCTCGGATTCCTGGCTCTTGCCGAAACCTCAAGTGCTCAGAATTTTTGGCAACAAACCAACGGCCCTTGTGGCGGTACCATCCGTTGTATGGCTGTGGGCGAAAACGGACTTCAGTTTGCGGGTACGGACGGCGGCTTGTATCGCTCGGCAGATGGTGGGGCCACCTGGAAGCAAGTAGGAAGCTTTCCAACTGTTATTGGCGTATTCAACGTTCTTAACGCAGCAAGTGGTGCTATTCTCCTTGGAACCTCTTACGACGGCTTATGGCGGTCGACCGATAACGGAAACACATTTGAACAGGTTTTGCGTGAGATCCAGGTGGCCTCGATGGTGAGGGGATTTCAGGGGGAAATATATGCCGCCATCTGTCCAGAGGGGATTCATATTTCCACTGACGAAGGCGGCAGTTGGGCGCCATTTGCACTATCAGGCGAGTGCATTTCCGAGCTTTTCATAACTTCTTCCGGTGAGTTTCTTGCGGGGATTGAAGGTGGTATTTACGGTTCGGATGACGGTGGCCAGAGCTGGACGTTCGTAGAGTTGGACAACGCCGTCGTGCGCTCCTTCGCGGAGAATTCATCTGGCGATATTTTCGCTGCTTCCTGGGATGGAGGCGTTTTTAGATCTGCGGATGGCGGTCAGAGTTGGACGGAAGCTGATGCCGGCTTCCACTACGCCAAGGCCATTGTCACAAATCCGCAGGATGAATTATTTGTCGGCACAGATAACGGCGTCTTTCGCTCCACCGACAATGGCGAGAGCTGGACACAAAGCGGCCTTCAGAGACTCTGGATCCTTTCGCTCGCGGAACACAACGGTAATATCTTTGTCGGCACATTAGGTCAGGGTTTGTTCAAGACATCGGACAACGGTGCGAGCTGGCAGGAAACGCACATGGGTATCATGAACACACGTATCGCTTCGCTTACGGTTTCCGCAAATGGCGATGTATTCGCCAGTCCCCGCGGCGGCCGGATTTACCGTTCCAGCGACCATGGCGGGTCCTGGTCCACAGTTTACGATAGTGGATTTGCGACTCATCTGATCAGCACCAGTGACGGCGAGATTCTGGCTGCCGTTGGACGATACTTGCTCCGCTCAGGAGATAGCGGTCGCACCTGGGAAGAACTTTCTTATCCGTTTGGCCGGGAAGGTGTAAGCGCCATGACTTGTACCCGCCAGGGGCGCATCTATCTCGGTGGAACCGTAGGCCGTCTATTCCGGTCTTCCGATGGTGGGCTGGAGTGGTCATATCTAGTAAGCCACTATGATTACGATCAGGAGGTCAATAGTTACAGCCATGAAATCGTGGATGTGGATGAGACCGGAAAGGGTGATATCTTCTTCGTCACACGCCACGCCGGCGTGTATCGATCCACGGATGACGGAGAGAGCTGGCAGCAACTGAACACGCCATTTACAGACAGTCAGCTCTTTGGCCTGGTTATAGATCGACTTGACCAAATCTATGTAGGTACAAATGGGAAGGGTGTGTTCATGTCCGTCGACAATGGCGAGACCTGGCTTGAAGGTGGGTTAAAGTATCGAACTGGAAGTGAGCTTGTCCTCGATGCTTACGGGAACATGTTCGCAGGTACATCTGAAGGAGTCTTTCAATCCCAGAACAATGGCATAACCTGGAACAAGCTTCATTCCGGAATGGGAGAGCTATCGATTCAAAAACTGGCTGTCGCGCCAGCAGGACACTTATTTGCCGGGACCTACAGAAATGGCATTTTTCGTAGCACGCAGATAACCGGCTCGCAACCGGAGTCGTTTTCACTTCTGCAGAACTATCCCAATCCGTTCAACGCAACAACCACCATCGAATTCCAGCTTGGAAGTCCAGGGCATGTCCGGCTTTCAGTCTACAACCTTATGGGACAGAGAGTGAAGATCCTGATCGACCAGGATCTTATGTCAGGGGTCTACCGGTTTCGCTGGGATGCCAGAGGAATGGCGAACGGAATATATTTGTGTCAGATACAAACCGATAACTTTCTGGAAACAACGAAGCTTGTGCTCGTCAAGTAGGCACTAGTCTGAATCCCATATAATATGCTATTCTAAACTCATCAAAACTCCCTGACAAACATCCGCACCGGCGTGCGCCAGTTGATGGCTTCGGACTCTGACTGCAACAGCGCCATGTTTACCTCGATATCCACGTCAGGAAATTCCTGTCTTAGCCTTGTGTGTAGTTGTCTGCCAGCATAGTACAGCCGGTATGTCTCTAAATTGGAAAGACGTGGTAAAACGCTGGCCGGCACACTACCGCCAGCACTACTTCCACGCTCATAGTATGTCTTTACCTCTGCCGGAATATCGAAATCTTCATACGCTTTAGCCAGGTAGTATTGGTACGCCAGCTCACGCATTCTGGCCTGGCAAGTAGAGTCTACGAAGGCTGAATGGTGCAAGCCCCGGGTACGTGCCTCGTCTGCCAGAAACGCGTTGCGAATCATGACGCCGATATCCTCTCGCAGCCGCGCCGCCGAGTGAATTTGCGGCCGCTCGTGCAGCGGCAGGCTTTCCAGACGATCCAGGAATTGGCCGAGCGTCCATGATTCAGCACGGCTTTGCATGAACGGCTCTTGCATTGCGCCGGAGAACTCCTGGCGTAGCAGGTCAACGTGAGCATCCCTGAACGGAGCAAGGCGCGTCACAAATGTGCGCGATTCTGATTCTTTGTCCAGGCCAAGCGTGCGCACGATGCGGGCAAATGCTTCGCCCTTCACAACCACACGCCGGGGTTGCATGAGCTGCTTCACGAAGCGGGTTGCGAGCGCTTCTTCTTTTCTCTGTTTCAGTTTTTGCAGCAGCTTGCTGCGCCGGGCAAGATAGTCGGACTCGGTGGGCATGAGTTGTTGTTCACCCTCGACCACCTGCAGGATGTGATAGCCCCAGCGGCTGCGTACTGGCCGGGAGTATGCGCCGGCAGCAAGCTGAAACGCCGCCTGTTCCAGCTCAGGCGTCAGATCGCCAAACCGCACTTCGCCCAGAT
>CAZVSL010000448.1:0-5515 GCA_964629935.1 uncultured Calditrichaceae bacterium
TTAGAATGTGATATATTTAGACTATTAGTTCAACATTTGACCGCCTTTTTATACACTCCGGTCATTCGGTGGGACCAATATCATATCATTAAATCAATAATCCGAACATATCATCTCGACTGATGATAATTTTTACACATTATCGTAGTTTTTTAGTTTTATTAACTCTGCGGTCGATTTTTTCCTTGACAAAAAGGGTTTGTTTTATTAGATTAATGGTTACTGATTGCTTCAGATAGTCCTACCTATGCTTGAGGAAACGAGTTTTCGTTTTTTTCAGACGTTTTTAAAACCTAATGCTTCTTCTCCACTAACGTGCTGCATCTCGAATCGGGTGTGAGTTCCGACATGAAATCGACTGGGTGCATTTTTTGCTGGACTGTCTAATGAGGAAGGGCTAATACTATGCAGAACAAGAAGGTGAAGATTATATACTTCTCGCTAAAGGATTCGACATCACGAGAGTTCGAGTTAACCTGGCGTAAGTTTTTTTCACTCCTTTTTACAACTTTTGTGGTGTTGCTATTTGTTGTCTCCGGCTCTCTTGCCTTCTTCACCGATTTCTACCAAAACCTCGAAATTTCATCTCTTTCCAAAACCAACAGACATCTAAAATCTCAACTCATCGACATGGATAACAAGCTCGCACGCATAGAAGATCGCGTTCAGGAGCTTGAAATCGAGGATGACAATCTACGCATCGTTGCAGATTTGCCCAAGATCGATGACGATACACGCGATGTTGGTGTGGGCGGTATCATTCCTGTCAACTATGAGTTGCCGATGGTTCCCAGGGGCCTCGCTAAACAGGTTACAGAATACCAGGACCTTCTGGATAAGATGGAAAGACGATTAGAGCTAACCAAACACAGCCGTGAGGAGATTCGTGCCAAGCTCGAGCAGGATAAGCTTGTTATGAAGCATACGCCCTCCATCCGGCCCCTCATGGGAGGCCGCATCAAAGATAAGTTCGGCTTCCGGCTCCATCCTCTGTTAGAAAAAGTAAGACATCACAAAGGGATAGATATTGCTGCCGAGCGCGGCACTGAAGTATTTGCGACCGCTGCTGGCAGAGTAGAAAAAGTTGTTACAAATTATAAGACAAACCGTGGCTGGGGAAAATATGTTATTATCGACCACGGCATTGGAATCAAGACTCTCTACGGCCATCTTTCAAAGGTGATGGTGCAGGAAGGCCAAATGATCGACCGCTGGAAACCCATCGGCCTGGTCGGCGAAACCGGCTTGGCAACCGGCCCACATCTGCATTATGAAGTGCGCAAGAATGGCAAGCACATCGATCCGGAGGAATACATTCTGAACTAAATTCCACTCTCCTCTTTCGAAATTTAATTTAAGCGTCTTTGGCCATGGGGTTCTGGACGCTTTTTTTTTTGCCGCATGATACAGTAATGTGTAGGAGGATTTGGAACATGGGGTCATCCCACTCTCATATCAAGATATTCTGCGCTCCCGTAGTCTGGCTAACTTTGATCTGGCTGTGCTCTTGGGTCAGAATTAGTATGGCACAGGTGGTTCTCACGGAAATTATGTTCAATGCCGCCAACAGCGAGTCACATGAAGAATTCGTCGAAGTTCTGAATCTGTCACAATCAGAAGCCGTTGACTTGACCGGCTGGCGTATCTCAGATGGCAGCGGAGATGACGAGATCGTTGCCCATGAGGCAGGATTGGTGTTGCAGCCGCGGCAGTATGGGCTGATTTTGGATGCTTCCTATTTTGGGAATTCTATTACCTACGACTCCTTTATCGATGAAGCCAGCCTGATTCTGACCATCGACAACAGCACATTTGGTCTCGGTGGGCTGGCCAACGCCGCACCCGAGGCGGTCGCTTTGCTGGATAATTCCGGACAAGTCGTCTCAACCTACACCTATACCGTACCAAATCCGGATGGCTTTTCGGAGGAAAAAATCGATGTCTTTGGTCCGGATGAGCTGAGCAACTGGCAGAACAGTCGCGTTTTCCTGGGCACACCCGGCGGACCCAATAGTCCATCTTTGATGGCCTTCGCTCAGGGGGTTGTCAAGATAAACGAAATCATGCATTCGCCCCTTTCCGGACAACCTGAATGGGTCGAGATTGTGAATGCAGGGACCAGTATGATCGATATCACCCGCTGGGCTATTTCGGATTCAGATACCAGCGCACGGGTCTTTGTCGCAAAACCTGTACAGCTTCAACCAGACGAGTTTCTTGTTCTCGCTGCGGATTCAACAATTCTGGACTTCTTCAACGTTCCTGCCGGCGCCTTGTTCACCTTCGGTAGCCTGCCGACCCTGAACGGCGATGATGATAGCGTTGTACTTACCGATTGGGTGGGCACGATGATTGATCGGGTTGATTATAGCGATGAATGGGGTGGAAATAATGGCTTCTCACTGGAGAAGATTCGTCCTAACCTGGCATCAAACGACAGCTCTAATTGGGCTTCTTCAGTCGTGGCATCCGGAGGCACGCCCGGAGCACAAAACAGCGTTTTTGTCGAACACTTACCGCAAGAGTCAAACATCACTATCGATCCCAATCCCTTTTCTCCGGATGGCGATGGCAGAGACGATTTTACCCTGATCAGCTATGAACTACCTCTGACGACAGCAAGCGTTAATATCAAGATTTATGACCTGCGTGGCCGCCTGATTCGCTATCTGGCCAACAACCGACCGGCGGCCTCCCAGAATACGATCGTCTGGGACGGCCGAGACGATAACGGAGAAATTGCACGCATCGGTATTTATGTCGTCTTTCTGCAGGCCATCAACGCACAGGCGGGTACGCTCGAAACCGACAAGAAGACAGTTGTCCTCGCCAGCAATCTGTAGCCTTGATTGTCGAGTGAGCGGTAAGCGCCCTGTCCCCTTTGCGAATTTTCCAAGCTGCCATTCTTATAAAAGGCCACCTCCATTTGGACTTTCTGGCGCGGGTTAGAGCCAAGATCTCATGGGTTTAGATTAGCACTACTCGACCTCAGCGCCCTGCCTTTATTCGCAAGATCCGAAGAGCGATTCCCAGATTTTTATTGATTTTAATGCTGTAATAATCTATATTTAATACTTTTATAAAGCAAATGTCCATCGCCGAAAACATACATCAGGTCCGGCGCCGAATTGAACGCGCGTGTGAGAGAGCTAAGCGAAATCCTCAGGATGTGAAGCTTGTCGCTGTAACCAAGACTGTCGATGCGGCACGGATTGAACAGGCGATAGCTGCTGGCGTGACCGATATTGGTGAGAATCGCGTACAGGAGGCATGGCGAAAATATCAGGCGATTAATGCTCCCTCTGTTCATTGGCATCTTGTTGGACACTTGCAGACCAACAAGGCAAAACGCGCACTCCAGTTCGCGACTATGATTCACTCGGTGGATAGTGTCAAGCTGGCACGCGAGCTGCAAACACAGGCCGAAAAACTAGAGCGAGACATAGATATTCTGGTGCAGGTGAATACCTCCGGTGAAGAATCTAAGTTCGGTCTGGAGCCGGCTGAAGCAGAAGGCGCCATTGCGGAAATGGCCGGAATGGCAAACTTGAAAATCAAGGGGCTGATGACCATCGGTGCTTTTACCGAAAATATGGAAGTTGTGCGCTCGTGCTTTGTAAGGTTGCGTCAATTGCGTCACCAGATTAACGACGCATCGTTCGGGCGCGTGCAGTTGCAGGAATTATCGATGGGTATGACAAACGATTTTGAGCTTGCTATCGAGGAAGGCGCAACTCTTGTGAGAGTCGGGCGCTCTATTTTCGGGGAAAGACCACAGGATTGACGCTATGCTGAATTTAATCCGAACACTTATCGACCTCTATATTTGGGCGATCATTATCAGGGTTGTGCTTTCCTGGTTCGACGTTAATCCTTACAACCCCTTTGTAAAGTTCCTCAGGGATATAACCGAGCCGGTTCTAAGCAAAATTCGCAGTTTCATCCCCGATATCGGTGGACTGGATCTGTCGCCATTGGTGTTGATATTGGCCTTATATATGGTACAAAGCTTATTGTATTGATGACTATGAGCAGCGTTGGACAGGGATGGATGAGCCAATGAACAAAATGAACTATTATCGCAGGAGGTGATTAGACGTGAAGCTCACCCCATTAGATATCAAAAAGCAGGAATTCAAGAAATCCATGCGCGGCTTTGACCCCGTGGAAGTCGAAGCATTCCTGGAGATGGTATCCGAACAGATGGAAAGTCTGATTCGGGAAAAGAAGGATATGGCTGATGAGATCCTCAAGTTGAAGACACAGCTTCGGGATTATCAGACTGTTGAGAGAACATTACAGGACACGCTGGTCAGCGCGCAGGAGTCCATTCGTACGTCAAAAGCAAACTCAAATCGCGAAGCGGAAATGGTGATTCGCGAAGCGGAATTGAAAGCGGAGAAGATTCTGGAAGATGCAAAGCTAAAGCTGGCAGAAATGAAGAACGAGCTTGTGGTGGTCAAAGCACAAAAGGACTCGTTTGCGCGCCGTCTGCGGCATTTGCTGGAATCGCAGCTCGATTTGATCACCGTTCTTGAGATGGACGATCTGGGGTTTCGCAAATATGAGAGCAGGAAGCCGGCATCTGCCAAGTCGCGTGCCAGCCATCCCGATAAAGTCGAGTTCGCGGCTGTGGATGATTCCCTGCAGGAAGATGAACCACGCCGGCCTTCAGTTGAGCCATCCCACGCAACGTCACAGCAGTCATATCAGGCACGACCAAAGATGTCCGGCGCAGAGGCAGACATAAACAGATCTGATGCAGAGCCTCGAGCTGCCAAAGAAAAGGATTCCGGATATGATTTCAAGTGGGACCAACATCAGCTTGACTTAGACGATGCCAGGCAGAATATCGACAGAGCAGAGTCAGAGTCCCCCCTGCGTCAGGAACCATCGAGCAATATCGATTGGGAGGAGCACCGTCTGAAACAAGATAGGGGCCAGGAACCACCCGAAACGAAACCAGAAGAGCAGAGTGCTCCCAAGCACGAGCCGCCACATGGGATCAGTTGGGGACGCCGTAGTGCTGAAGT
The DNA here is from genome assembly GCA_964629935.1 of uncultured Calditrichaceae bacterium. Classification (GTDB taxonomy): domain Bacteria; phylum Zhuqueibacterota; class Zhuqueibacteria; order Oceanimicrobiales; family Oceanimicrobiaceae; genus CAZVSL01. Next base: position 5,034 of record CAZVSL010000448.1, read on the forward strand.
GAAGGCTGAAGATGACAAACCGGAGCCGGATAAACAAAAATCTTCAAAGATCTCCGACAAATTGATAATCTGATCTGAGATATAATAGACAAATCAGGAGAACGGATGGAGGACCTTAGACAGAAGATCGAAGAGGCACACCAATTCCTGTCTGGCAAAACCAAGATCAAACCAAAGATAGGAATCATCCTTGGCACTGGTCTGGGCGCACTGGCCGAAGAGATCGACACGGAGACCGTCGTCTCTTATGATCAAATACCACATTTTCCTGTCTCGACCGTTGAAAGCCATCATGGTAGGCTTATTTTCGGTCATATAGGTAAAAAGCCGGTTGTGGCGATGCAGGGCAGATTTCATTATTATGAAGGCTATTCCATGCAGCAAATTACCTTTCCTGTGCGGGTGATGAAAAGCATGGGTGCGGATACATTGCTGGTTTCGAATGCCTGCGGCGGTATGAATCCGCAATATGTGCCCGGCGA
>CAZVSL010000449.1:0-5501 GCA_964629935.1 uncultured Calditrichaceae bacterium
ATCGAAGCCACCTTTTCTATCGATCAGATTGCAAAGCTGGCAAAGGTGCCGCCGGCGGTAATCAAGAAATATAACCCTGCGCTCACCAGCGATATTGCGCCAAGCGGCAGCTACACGGTCAAGGTCCCGAAAGGCGTGAAGGAGCAATTTCTGAGCGAGTATGAAAGCAACCCGTTTGATCGCATTGAGGTCACCTATACCACGCACCGCGTACGCCGGGGCGACACGCTGGCTGAGATTGCAAAGCGTTACGGCACGACCGTCGGCGCCATCATGGCGGACAACAATCTGCGCAGCTCGAGGTGGATCAAAGCGGGCATGAACCTGCGCATCGCTTACGTGACTATCAATAAATCTACCGTGCCAGACCAGGCGGAAACTGAAATCGCCGGAGAAGAGACAGCGGCGGATGAAAGACGCGTGCGCCTGGTGCATAAGGTCACACGCGATGGCCTGGCACTGGCGACACTCGCCCGCTACTATTCAACCACCGTTGCCAGGCTGCACGAGTGGAACCCCTGGCTCAGGAGTAACACGCTACAGTCTGGCGATGAGGTCAATATTTACAAGACCGTGGAGCAAGTTGCATTCCATAAGGCGCGGCGTGGTGATTCATTGTGGGAGCTCGCGCGCCGGTATCAGACCAGCGTCAGCAATCTCAAACGCTGGAACCAGCTTGCCGGGTCAAGAATCTATCCCGGGGATAATCTGGTGGTGAGCTTGCGCTGAACCGCAGCTATTTCCTGATTTGCGATATAGGGTTTCTATATGTTTGTTCTGTTTGTTCAATTCTGGCAAGACATCTTTGCTGTGCAACCGATGGGTTAGTATCGCTTTTGTGAAACCCTTACAGGGTTTTGATGGTTGTGCGGGTTTTCGGCTCCCGGGGTTAATCCGACGAGTCGGATTAACCCCGGGCTTTGTTGTGTAACCGCTTCGCGGTAACGGGGAGAGTCATGGCCAGGAAATGATGCTTTTGACGATTTTGTGAACCAGTTAGAAACAATAGCTTCTGAGTTTGTGAAAGTAACTATTCAAGCAATGCTTGCAAAGGCAAAATTATTTTATGGCAAAATGATTAAAATCGAAGTGTAACCATTGAGGTCTTTCATAAGCCAAAACAATTTGGGCAAAACGATTTAAAATTTTGCTAGCGGACACTCTTAACCGCGGAGCGGTGTTGTACCTGAATAGTTACTTGTGAAACCCTATGAATAATCCAAGCTAGAAAACCGCCCTTACCGAAGCGACGAAATTCCGTCCCGGCGCCACGATACCGGAAGAATAAGGCCGGTAGCGCTTATCCAGCACATTTTCCAGACCTGCCACAAATTGCCATCTGTCTGTCAGCCAGTACATCGCCTTGACATTCAACGTGTACCAACCCGGTGAAAACGGGTTGCCGTTGTCATCGATAGCGTAGATGTGTGGTTTGCCGCGTTCCTCCGGAGACAGATCAGCAAAGGAAATCTCGCCATTGTAGATGCTGTACAGATCGATCTTTAGCCGTTCACGCTTGTAAAGCAAGTGCGTGGCGCCAAACCAGGGACCGGCATGCCGCGACGGCGCGGTACTGCCATCATCAAGCTCTTCTTCGCCCTCCTGAATATTGAACCGCGAGCTCAAACTGAAGCCAGCCGGCAAACGCACTTCAATCCCAGCCTGGATGCCGTACACCCGCGCCTCGGCCGCGTTCTGGATAGCCTGCACCTGGCTCAGCGCACCATCGTAAATAATGCTGTCCTGCCCGCTGAGCGTAAAATCGCGCCGCACCAGAGCATCATCCAGAAAGGTGATATAGCTGGCAAAGTCTAACTTCGCCATGTTGCCAAAAGTACGCACCACGCCGACCTCAGCGTTGTAGGCATACTCCGATTTCAGGTCCGGATTGGGGACGACCACCGAGCCGGGCTCAGAGTCAAACACCTTGCCAACATCGTCGATATTGGGCGCCCGGAATCCGGTGGCGAAATTAGCGCTCAGATTCCAGCTTTCATCGGGATTATAAACCACGCCTGCGCTGCCGGTCAGCGCGCCGGTGTTCAGGCTGGCTGAGGTGAACGGAAATGGAAAGAAGCCCGTGTCAAAGTTTGCATCCAGCGTTACCTGGTTATAGCGCAGGCCTGACTGCAAAACAACTTTTTCGCCCACCTTGAAGCGATGGCTGAGATAGGCTGCATAAGAATTCCAGTTCGAGCCATCCGGGTATCGCGTGCTAATGGGTATGCGCTCGCCGGTTTCGATGTTTTCACCTTGCGCTTTTGAGCCGACTTGATTCAGGACTATCTCCGCGCCATAGAAGAGCTGATGCCTGGCGCCCGCAGACTTTTCGAAATCAAGATTGGCAGAGAAGAGGTCCACGTTTTCGGTCCTGTGGTTGCGCTGCACGTCGCCAAAATCACGGTCGTGCCGGCTCTCTTCAAAATGCTGAAACGCCAGCGTCAGGCGGGCGCTATCATATAATCTGTGGCTGGCAGCGTGGTGAATGTTCAACGCGTTCATCAGCCACTTTTGCGGGCCGTAGTACCATTCTGCCGAGCGCGGCAGGCCGTTGCGGAAGCGAATGAGGCGGTCGTATCGCGGCACGTCGGTGGATTCCGAGTAGTGAAAGCCATAATCCAGCTCCCAGGCCGCGCCCGGCCTGAACCTGATTTTCTGCATGAGATTCACCTGGCCGTAGCCGCTGTCTCTTTGCTCCTCAGGGTCGGGATTGGCAATGGTGATATCCTGGCCGTCGATGCGGGCTTGCAGCAGAGGTTGGGTATACTCATCCGGGCCATCGCTGCCCATCTTCAGGTCGTCTAAATCGCTGTAAGTGATGCTGGTGAGGAAGGCCCACTTTTTCAGTCCGACACTGATGTCTGCGTGGCCGGTCTTCTCAAACGCTGCCGAGCTATTGCGCGCTGTGGCGCTGCCGGTGATGAGCGGCTGGTCGCTGCCGGAGAAGCCCGGGCTCAGGGTGTGAAATCCCATCACGCCACCAATGGCATCGCTGCCGTAGATGACAGAGCCCGGACCGAAAACGACCTCGGTTTGTCGCGTGGCGAAAGCATCGAGGGAGATCACGTTTTGCAGGTTGCCGCTGCGAAAAATCGCTGTGTTCATACGCACGCCATCTACTGCGATAAGCACACGGTTGGTAGCAAATCCGCGAATCATAGGGCTGCCGCCGCCGAGCTGACTTTTTTGCACGAAAACTTCCCCGGAAGTCGCCAGCAAGTCAGCGGCGGTTTGCGGATTCTGCAGCCTGATGTCCGCGGGCCGGATGGTAGAGATCTTGGTGGGCGCCTCGCGTTCCGATTGCTGCCAGCGCACAGCGGATACCACCACGCCGTTGAGCAAGAGCGAGGTTTCCTCGAGAAACAGCTTGAAATTTTGCTCTCTAAGCTGATCATAGCTGTAAATGCCGCGCTCATAACCGATGCGCTCGACGTAAATGCTGTCCGATCCCTGAAAACCGGCTAGATCAGCCTGACCCAGAGCATCAGTCACATCCGCTGCCTGCGGATTTTTGCTGTATACATTGACATGCGCAAGCGGCTGTTGCGTAACCCGGTCTTTTATGGTGAGAACCTGAGCCTCCGCAGCGGCTGCACATAACATGCAAAATAGTATTAATAAAAATCGTTGCATTGCACTTCCTGTTTCTTCAGAATTGTTGCGACGCCATAGTCGGAAATCGAAAAACGCAAACGTAAATCGTGACCTGCCCTCATATTGATCCTGATTTCTGAAGGCTCAAATAGCAAGCCTGGACTGACCATTCACAAAAACGGCACTTTGCACTTACAACGAAGTTCCGAGTTTATGGGATCCGACCGGTGTTCACGCTGCAGCACCCGCCACGCAGAGCACGGTGGTGTATGCAAGAAAACTCGAATTCGTCCCGCAGGAGCCCACTTATAGCCGTTAAACCCCTTGCGCATCCTAAGGAACTGAACCGATTTTTGTGTTACTTATTTAACACCGCGACAAGCTTCGCATAGAGAGCATTTCTTGACAGCCCAAAAGGCTGAACACCCAACGTAACCGCCATTGCATAGCGATACACTGCTAAGCCCATGCACTATACAGGCTGGCTTCGGGTCACCTCGTTAGCCCGCGATTTCGATGGCGTCAATTACAATTATTGGTTAGCAAAAAAGCACTCGTATCAGAAGAACCGCACTCAAAAAGAACCATGTCAGGCGGTTTGTTCAGGAGGGGGTATAGCGGGAACGGCTTTCCAGGTTTTGAGTCTGAATTGAAACAACGCCGCCAGTTGCACGGCGGCGGCGCGTGAGATTTCCAACTGATTATTCTCATCATCAAGGTACAGGGCGCCCAGCAATCTCAGCAGCATCTCGATTTTGCTGTGCGGCTGCGTGCCGGTCATGTTCTGATGCACCAGTTCATCCAGGCGGGCGAACAGCAGCGTTTCCTGCTCATCAGATACGCAATAATACCAGGTTGTGTCTCCCTTGCTCTGCTGCCGCACGATGTCATACATCTGGCCGTGATAGCGAAATTCACGCGCGTGAATGCGCTGAAACACGCGGTTGTGCCCCTGCTCCAGCACAGCAGGTATTTTGAGCAACACCAGCTCATCCTCCGGCACGCCAGCCTTGATCTGCTGCTTGACCTGTGCACGAATCTGGTACTGCTGCAATTTGAACACGATCAGGCGCCCGGTTGTCTGCAACATGATGAGCAGAATGACAAAACTGGAGATGACGCTTTGCATGGTGAGAATAATACAGAAGTTTTGACTAAGTTGCAAGGGTTTCGCGTAGGCGTTGATATGAAGAGCTTGCGCTGCTCACATCCGCACCCGCAAAACCACCGCAGTCAAATGGTCCTTAGCCCCGCGCGCGTAGCACCATTCCTTCAACACTTCACAGGTCTTGTTCAAGTCTTCGGCGTGCTTGTTGAGGTTGGCGAGCAGCTCGGCCTCGGAGTGGTAGCTGTAAAGGCCGTCAGTACATAACACGAAGACATCGCCATCCTTGAGGTCTACTTTCTGGATCTCGGCCTGAATGTTCGGGTTCATACCCAGTGCGCGAGTGATGACATGGCCTTCTTCAAATTTTGAAAGGTCGAATTTTTTGCCTGAATTATGCTGGATGAGGCTTTGCAGCTTGGAGTGGTCGACGGTTAGTTGCAGCAGCTTGTTGTTGCGTTTGAGATAGATGCGGCTATCGCCCACGTGCGCCAGGACAGCGTGCCTGTCACCGAAGTGCGCCAAGGCTATGGTCGAACCCATGGTCTGCTGCTGTTTTTTGGCGAGCTGATAGACCGTCCGGTTAGCGGCTCTGATAAGCTCTTGCAGAAAACGCACACGGCCGTACTTCTCCAGGAAAGACTGGCTCGAGGCATCGGTTACGATCTTTCGAATCGACTGCAGGGCGGCCTGGCTGGCAACATCGCCGGCGTGCGCGCCGCCGACGCCATCAGCCACAGCGTAGATCGCCTGATCCGGCAAGATCATAAAGCTGTCTTCGTTGATCGCTTTTTTGGGATTC
>CAZVSL010000450.1:0-5484 GCA_964629935.1 uncultured Calditrichaceae bacterium
GGCCCTCCGGTTTCTTGCTGCCCACCTGGTGGCAACTGAAACAGCTCAAGAGATTCGCAGAGAACAACTCCTCGGCTGCCCGCATTTCAGTCATCGTCAGCTCGATTTCGATGTCCTGGAACGGTTTGTTCATGCCTTCCAGAGCCTGGAAATAGGCGATCAAGTCATTGATTTCGTCCTCGCTCAAATCGAAGGTTGGCATGCGCACATCCAGCCACGGCCGGATCTCAGTCGTTGGATTTTTCAGGAATTCAAACAGCCAGTCAGGCTGCACTTTGCTGCCTTCCCCGATCAGGTCCGGCGGCGAGAACGACAGGGCTTCGTCGGCGCTGCGGCCCTGTTCTTTGAAAGCTTCAACAATTGTTGGCCGAATAGAGCCGCCTTCGCCCTCGATGATGTGGCAGCCTGTGCAGTTGTATTTGCGCACAATTCGGCGTCCGGTCTCAATCGCTTCACCCATGGCTCCGGTATCATGCAAGTATGTTTCGCCGATGGTACGGCCGTCCCAGCTTTTCAGCAGCATGGTCATGGAGCGCGCATCTTCATCATTCATCTGGAAGTTGGGCATGCGTTGCACCACCTGCTCGGTTGCGTACATTCTTGAATTGCGCATTTTGCCGAGGGTCCAGGCATCCCAGGTTTCGGCCTCGACCTCGCCGCGCGCCAGGGCGTCTCCGAAGAAAAGCTCATCGTGAGTCTTGCCGCCAAACTCGTTTAGCGACACACTAACCTTGCCTTCGTTTTCCATGCCTTTGATATCGTGGCACCCGTGACAGCCAAAGTTGCGGATAATGGCTTTGCCTTCGGCAACGAGCTCTTCAGAGTCCAGGGCGGCATGGGAGAAGTCGTTCGTCGGCCGGCTGGCCTCTTTTTTCTGCATCAGGTAGGCAACGATATCCAGCGCCTCCTGATCCGTCAGACGCAGGTTCGGCATAGTCGTATTGGGATGATATTGCTCCGGGTCCCGGATCCAGGCGTAAAGCCAGTCCCGGTTGACCTTGCTGCCGATCTTGGTGAGCTCGGGTGCAACATCGTAGGTCACATCACTTTCGCGCACTTCGCGGTCACGCTCGGTTACCACATGGCAGCCTTTACAACCGATGCTTTCTACCAGCTTCTCGCCATTCACGGCTGAACCGCCGGCCGGCGCTTTCGGCACGGTGTAATCCGACTCTTCGTTGATCGCGTTGATGTAAGCGGTAACCGCCATCGCTTCATCCTGTGTAAACTGCGGATTTGGCATGCGGGTATGTTCGCGAAAAGACTTTGTATCGCGCACCCAGCGATAGATGAATGCAGGTGTGGTTTTTCGGGTGACGGAATTGAGCGGCGGTCCGATCTTTCTTGCGTTTTCATAACCCGCGATATCATGGCATGCGTAGCAGCCGAGATCGAAAACCATGCGCTTGGCGCGGGTCAAATTGGGCGCATGTTCTACCTTTATTTCGTCTGCGTGGCATTTATTGCAGCCGGCTTCAACATACTCAGGTTTCAGCATGGGATGCTGCCAGTGCGACACATAACCGTGGGCGTGCGGAAGCTGAAGCGCCTCGCCCTGTCCTTCGTGGCAAGGTGTGCAGCCAAACCGGTTGACGGGATGAGTCTTCAGCAGAACCTCGCGATTGGGATGGGTCTTGTAGGGCACGGCATAATCTTCATAGCCGCTCTTGTCACTGTTGACGTGACAACTGCTGCATCTGTCAACCTGGTCGAGATAATTCTGGAAATTTCCGCGCACAAAATCTGCCAGAACGACTTGTTCGATTTCGATTTTGCGATCGCCTATCCGTTGCAACTTTTGCTCAAGTTTGGTAATGGGTTCGCGCAATTTGGCAATACGCGCGTTGATGTCTTCGACTTTCTGCCGTTGCTGCTTGATCCTCTCTTCAATTTCTGCAAGCTGAGCTGCTGCCCCGTCCCATTGTCTCTTCAATTCAGCTACTTCCGCACCAAGTCTGTCTACCTGAGGCTGCAATCTTTCAACCATATCCTCCTTACCCTCGTGCTGAGCATGCTTGTATTCATACCACAATGCGTCAAACTCGCTCTTGGCGAAACGATAGCTCTGTATGACATCCTGCAGGTGTTCTTCAGCAGCAGCCTTCTCCGACTGTGTGCGGGCGAAAGTTTCTCCTTTGAGCTGCGCCTTTGCTTGTTCCAATTCGCTCAACAAGGCCGCATATTGTTCGCCGTTGCGAGCCTGAAACTCTTCTCTGGCGGCAACCAGTTGCTGTCGGACATCGCCACTTTCCTGCTCATTGAACTCCATTTGATAGCCCTGCCAGGGAGCGCGCGCACGGATCATATCCCAGATGGCCCAAAATGTGGACAGGGCCAGCAAGCCGGCGAGAATCAGATAGATATTGCCGTAGCTTCGTTCTTCAAGAGGTATCTCAGATCGCTTAGGCAAAGGAGCCTCCTTCCGTTTGTCGACGTTTGGTTGCTGCAAGCGTCCAGCATTGCTCGTCAGGATAGCATGTTTCCTTTAAGCACATCATTAACAGGATATTCTTTGTTAGCTCAGATATTAAACCAGGGCGTGACCCAGATATACTTGATGTTAAACATCCACCTGAGCAACATCTTGATCGGCAGGCCCATCATACTCAGAAAAAGAAATGCCAGTATGCCATAACGCGTAGCGCCCAGTTTCTTTATCAAAGCTGAATTCTTCTTCCAATAGTAGTAGATAACGCCCAGCGAAAAATACGCGGTCACCACAAAACCACCGAAAAAGAACGCTCCGAGCGAACTTCGGATACCAAAGTACTGGTGCAGGTCGACATTCGTCATGGCAACGACTTTATGCGGGTCCCATTTGTCCCACGGTGCAAAAAAATTCCAGCCCGGACCGCGCAAAAACGTCCCGACAAAGATCAACGCAATCCACAATACGAAAAATCCGAACAGGAATGTCGTGATGGCAAATTTGCGTTCCTGCCAGGTGTAGTAGCCATTGCCTTTTGGATTCTTGTCAATGTAGGGAATGGCCATGAGCCCCACAATAATCAAAGTGGGGAAAACCACACCGGCGAGCCAGGGATCGAAGTAGACCAACATCTCCTGCAACCCGAGAAAATACCACGGCGCTTTTGACGGGTTTGGCGTCTTGGATGGGTTTGCCGGCTCCTCGAGGGGGGCGTCCAGACCAACGGACCACACCGTCAGGATAGCCATTATGAGGATGGCAGAAAGAAACTCATTGCGGGTGAGATAAGGCCAGGTAAAAACACGGTCCTTGCCCTCTGCCTGCAGCTCACCATAGCGGCCTTCTGAAATCAGTCGATCATTCGATCGAGCTTGCTTCCACCACAGCCAGGTGAAAAAACCGACGAGCACCACCATCATAACGATAGGGAGATTGTCCGGTTTACCCAGGATTAGCATTAAGTTTTCCATAAGGCTCCCACCTTGTGTTCGTTGCTGCGTCGTCCCTTTTATAGAGTTCGTTTGCCAGAATAGTCAAAAGCAGGCTTGCTTTTGCGCTTGCCATGCGTTTGTGAACGCTGCTTAGAGCGCGTCTGAGCACTACAGAAATGAAGCACACCCGCCTGGCGTGTTATATCCGCCACGTTACCATTCACTGTACTCGGTATTAAAGGGAGCGGGGTGCGTCAGAGTGTTTCCAATCACGTCAAAGTCATACAGCAAAATCTTGACATTGAAGTGTCATGTTTTGGGTTTATGGGCATCAAAGCGGTCCGGATATACCGCCGTCTTTTCTGACGCGCCAGAAGTGAACTGCAATAAACACTGCCAGAAACAGTGGAAAGAAGATACAGTGCAGCACATAAAATCGGAGTAGGGTCGGCGGCCCGACTTGCGTGCCTCCGAGCAAGACGAACCTGACATCGTTATCCGGGCGCATGCCAAGCTCCGGCCCGAACGGGCCCTCGTGCCCGAGCAGCGGCGTCGCCCTGGCCATATTTGTGCCAACGGTCACGGCCCAGATGGATAACTGATCCCACGGCAACAGATAGCCGGTGAAGCTCAGCAACAGCGTAGTCGTGAGCAGAATCACGCCGACCACCCAGTTGAATTCCCGCGGCGGTTTGTATGAGCCCGTCAGAAAAACACGAAACATGTGCAGCCAAACGGCGATCACCATGCCGTGAGCGGCCCAGCGATGCATATTGCGCAGGAACATGCCGAACGGCACGTCGAATTCAAGGTATTTCATATCGTTGAATGCGTACTCAGCGGTTGGACGATAGTAGAACATCAGCAGTACGCCTGTAACAGCGGTCACCAGAAAAAGGAGAAACGTGATGCCACCCATGCACCAGGTGAACCGGATGTAAGCGCCGTGGCGCGGGATACGGGTTGGGTGGAGATGCAGCCAGACATTATCGAGAACTTGCAGGTATCGGTTGCGAGGGGTGTCTTCATAACTGTGGCGGAACATCGACTTCCAGACCTGGGACTTCGTAACGCTATCCTTCATGCGATCGATAAAGGCTTGCATCGTGTCTCCTTATGTCTTTGTGCGATTTGAGGTGTGACGAAAACAGGGATTGGCGATTAAAATGCCTGGAATATAAAGACATTTTTGTAAAATGTCAAGTGGTTTGAGGGTGTTTGAGTATGCCATAAGAAGCACGCCCGACCACGACCAGAGGATCTGGCAAAACACAGCTGGGAATTCCTAACCTGAAAAACTCATAAATTTGGATGAATCCCGCGGTAAGACACCAACAAACGTAGCCTTAGCGGGATAGCGCCCTGATATATGAATTTTTCAGTTAGCCTGCCAGCTCATCTCACCCATGCTCCTTATATCGAAAAGCGCCCGGAAAATCAGCGGCAACGGTTTTGCGCTTGCCGCTCCACTCTTCGATGTCCAGGCGGTACACGCTGGTTCGCTCAAGCTCATCCGGTACCACGGCGCGGTAATCGCGGCCGCGCTGCAGATGCGGGAAGTATTTGTCCAGCAACTGGTTCAGAGCCTTTGTTGCCTCTTGTTCGTCTGTGACAACTGAGATGTTGCCAAACACCGTGACGCCGCCGTACTCCACGCTAAACTCCAGTGCAACATCGGCCGGCAGCAACCTGCCCATTTCACTGACGCTGAAACAGGCGCGTGGATTGGCATCGATGTTGGCGCGCGTTCGGCCCGTTCGCGCCGTGTGCAGGAAAATGGCCTGCTTCTTTTCATCATAGACGAACAAGTTGCTGTTGATGAATGGCTGACCGTCGACCGCTGTGGCCAGGGCGCCAAACGCGCTGTTGTGCAGAAACTCCCGTATCCAGGCGTCGTCCGCCGCGCGGTCCTTTCGTCGCATGTCTGTATAAGGCAGGTCGCTGTAATTTTTGGCCATCCTGGTTTTCCTCATGTTTCTTTTTTTGTGTTGATAATCTGAAAAACTAGCCTGGATTATTCACCTTGATTATTCACAAACCGGCATTTTCCGTTCAAAATTGAAATTCTGACTTTTAGAGGGTAGGGTCCGTGTTCACGCTTCAGCGTGTCGTAACAGCCTAAGG
>CAZVSL010000451.1:0-5465 GCA_964629935.1 uncultured Calditrichaceae bacterium
GCGAGAACTTGCCGGCATCATCGGCGCGCGAGCTGACATCGAAGCCATCGAGCCAGATGTAGGTACCCTCCGGCGCGCCGCCGCTGCCAAGTTGTATGGCGCCCGAAACGGTACTTGGCCCCGTCGATATTTCGTTTTCCAGAATGGGATTGCTGGTACAGGAAAACAGGGTAAGACAGGCCAGATAAGCAGATATTAGCCGAAACATGAGATGACACTCCTTTTTGCCGGGAAGGGATTGTGTTTAATATACACATCGACTTTGGTCTAAATTCCATCGGCGCCCGTTGTGGTATAGCTTTGTCGTGCTGGCTTGCCCGCGCCAGCCCAGCGCGGTCGATGTGTCTCGGTTTTCCATTTGAAAGGCAAGAGTTGTCCTGCTAAACCTGCCACAACAATATAAACAGGATGCAGCAGGCAGGTTAGCAGAAATAGCCGCAACGGAAACCGGGTTTTGAACACACGCATGGCGCGATGCAAGAAGCCGCTTTCAGCCATGGTCTTGATGCCAAAGGATAGCAAGTACGGTAGCGGACTTGCGCTAAGATAGAAGATGGAAAACGGCGCAGCCACAAGCAACAGGTTCAGCAGATAGACCGCGGTCAGCGTAAGTGTGACTGCCCGGCGATAAATCAGTCCCTTTGAAGCATAGCGTATGCGCTGTCTCAGGAAGTCGCGGAATGTCGCCGGCGGCGCGGTAGGCGCCTGAGTCTCCGGCTCAAGGGCGTAGCGAATTTTCCAATTTGTGGTTTCGTGGACATGTTGCATGAAAAGATCATCGTCGCCCGAGATAGTGTTGGCAAACCGGCCAAAGCCCCCGCATTCACGATAGATTGACTTGCGATAAGCCAGGTTTCCGCCCGAGCAGCTCATGGGAAAGCCCGCGCCGGCAGAAGCGGCGGCCACGGCGGCCATGGCGAAATAGTCCAGCGCCAGCATTTCCTGAAACAGATTTCCCGTGTTTTCGGGGGTCTCATAGGGATTATAGCCCGCAACCATGCCGACCTGCGGCTGAAAGTGGCGTACCATGCATCTCACCCATCCGGCCTGTGGCCGGCAGTCGGCGTCAGTGGTTAGAATGATCTCACCCTTCGCTTGCTTGATGGCGAGGTCAAGAGCGTACTTCTTCGGCGCCATCGTGGCAGACCGCTCGGTTATGCGCACGAACTTCAGATGAGCGTGCCGGTCAGCAAATCTGCGTACGATTCTTCCTGTATCATCAGAGGAACGGTCATCCACAATGATGATTTCTAGTCTTTCCCGGGGATAGTCTTGCCGCAGAAGATGTTCGAGACACGTCGCTATGCATGCTGCCTCATTGCGTGCTGCAACCATAACCGTAACCGGCGGCTGGCGGGAGGATACGCCGGGCTGCAAACGTTTAAAGCCGCGGGCTACAATGCAGAGCACCGCGGCATAACCGGCGGACAAAAAAACAGTGAGAATGCCGGGCCAAAACATGGTCTACGCTCGCAAAGTTACGAATTCAACTTCCCGGTCCTGCAGGTTATGCAACAGCCTCTCCAGCGCCGCAAGAGTTTTTCTTGAATTGCTGTGTCCGTCGTGCATGAGGACGATGTGGCCGGGGCGGCAGCCTTTCTGTAATCTTCCATAGATGGTTTCACTGGTAGCGCGAGCATGAAAATCGCGTGTGCTTTGGCTCCAGAGCACCAGCTCATGTTGCGTACCGGAAAGCGCGCGCAACAGACCCGGGCCAAACTTGCCAAACGGCGGCCGAAACAGCGTCGGACGCGCGCCAATGATGTTTTTTATGATGCGATCGGTCTTGCGGATTTCCTCGCTATAGAACCGCGGTGATTTGAACAGCATAAGCCTGTGGCTATAACTGTGGTTGCCTATTTCATGACCTTCCTCGTATGCCTGGTGAACCAGTCCGGGATAAAGCTCAGCGCGCATACCAATCACAAAAAAGGTGGCGCGCACCTCGAACTCTTTTAACAATTGCAAGAGATCGGGGGTTGTGGCCTCGGCCGGACCATCGTCAAATGTGAGATAAACAGCCGCGCTCTTTTTTTTGAAAACCGGAAGAGGAATCATGGCTGTAACTCTCGTCTTGTTTTGAGCAAGATGGGCAAGCCAAACAGTGTGGGCGCGCCGACGTTCAGCAAAAACAGAGCCAGGCCGCTGTTCAATGCCGCCGCGTTCGATACATTGATCTTAGCGAAGAAAAATACCACGGCGCCTTCACGAATGCCCAGGTCTGCAAAACCAATGGGCAGCAGGGTTTTGGCGAATAGCGCGGAAATCGCAGCGGCCAGCCCCGACATAGTTTCGTAGTCCGAAAAGTGCGAAACCAACAGCAACAACTGGCCTAGATAGATGGCAAAGAACAGCAACGATAACCCCAGAACCACTGCAAGGTTTTTACGCTCTAAGGTATGCACACGTAGCAGCTTGCCAACAACGAAACTAATTTTGGATGACATGACCGATGCGTACAAAACGACGGCAAGGATGCCCAACGCCGATAAAGATATGACTATCTTGAGCGCCAGGCCCAGGTCAAGATCTTTGAACAGCAAAAGGGTCAGGAGTCCGCACAACAAGACGACAATGAGATTAGTTGTCTTGTCAAAAACAAACAGTCTGAGTGTTTTAAGCTGATGCACTTGCGGTACATAAAATGCCCTTCCTATCTCGCCCAGTCGTCCCGGCGTCACGAACCCCAACGGGAAACCAACCAGCAATGAGCGATACGATGTTTGCCAATCGATATCTGGACTTGCCAGCCGCAGTACATAACGCCACTTGCATATTTGCACGAGAAGATTTGGAATGACGAGAACCGCCGCCAGCAACAGATGAGGTGACCCACCGCCTGAAAAGGTGCGTGCAAACTCGGCAAGACCTGCCTGCCGAAACAGCACAACAAGAATGGCTGCAGAGATGGCAAGTTTGGCAAAGAAGATGAGACGGGACCTAAAAATATATCGGCAATCCTTGCGTGCAGTTAGCACAGATAGCGAGGGCGTCTCTATTGTTGAGCATTTTGTGTCTGAATTCAGCATATTGTTCCGAGCTCCAGGTTTGCTCGAAAGAGCCGTCCTGGTCGATGGCGCCGGTTTTGAACTCACCATGCTTATCGAAGCAGCAGGGCACGACCGAGCCATCCCAATTAATAAGCGAACTGGTCCACGGCCGTGGGCAGGGTCCGGGGCGCCGTTTCTTCAGTTGAGTTGCGTTGTCTGCGGTCTCATAGCGTCGCCATGCCGGGTTCGCGGGCAACCACTTACGTCCTTCAACCGTTGTCTCGACCTGAACGGATTTAATGAGCAGCTTGTCGACGCCGAGCTCTTCCACCAGGCGCTTCATATCAGTGATTTCAGATTCATTGTGCTGCATGACGATGAATTGCACAAAAATAACGGGCGTTTGCATCTTCAACCTGGCTTTTTCCTGCACCAGATTGCGGATGCCGGCTTTGACCTTTTCGAGGTCGCCGCCAACACGATATTTTTCGTAACTTTCCTGCGACGCGCCGTCTATCGAGACAATCATCGAATCTAGCCCGGAGGAGACGGTCTGGCGTGCGGTTGCTTCATCGAAATAGTGGCCGTTGGTGCTGGTGGTAACGAAGATCCGCTTCCGTTTCGCATATTCGATAAATCTCACAAAGCTGCGATTCAGAAACGGCTCGCCCTGTTGATAGAGCAGCAAGTAGAATAAAGTCTCGGCGCTGTCGTCAATAACGCGCTTGAAGGTGTCGAAATCCATCATGCCGGCCGAGCGCCGCATCTTGCCATTGCCTGTCACGCAGAGTGGACATCTGAGATTGCAGGCATTGGTCGGTTCCACGGTGAGAATGAAGGGTCTTCCCCACACGCGTGGCTTGCGCGTCAGCATTGATAGCGTGTAGCCGGACAGCGCCTGCACGGCATTCAGGAGACGCTTGCCAGTGATGGTTTTGAGTAAAAGTTTTATGGGGATTTCTTTCATAAAGTGCTACCACCGAATCCGACCAACAAAGGCCAGGGGTGCAACAAATATTTGAGTTAGAATATTAAAAACTTCCCATATCGGCAGAAACACAAGCATTCTGCTCATGGCCAGTGGCCTGGCGATCTGATGCAGCGCGCTAAAGTCCAGGACAATTTTTAGCAGAAACAGCGAACAGGCCCATTGCACATAGCGACTCGTTGTCAGAGCGACGATAACAAAAAGAAACAGCACGAGGTTCGCCAGGTTGAAAAGCAGATAAGCTGATTTCAACAGCGGCGCATAATGTTTGCCTGCCGACAGGTGCCGTCGTTTCTGTCGGATGAATTGCGTGATGGAAGCGGGAGCGTGGCTCGGAACGGCTGTTTCTGCATCGAGGCTGCAGGCGATGCGCCAGTCTGTGCGCTTGCGTACGAGTTGCAGGAACAGGTCGTCGTCACCGGACAGGCTGTGTTGGATCGGGACAAACCCATCAACTTGCTCGTACACAGATTTGCGATAGGCCAGGTTGCGGCCCGTACAGGTCACTCCGATGTTCCATCCGCTGGCGCCCGCGGCCACGAACGCGCTGGCAAAATTGTCCAGCAGTAAGACCCGGTTCAACCCGTGCCGAAGCGGATGAAACGGCGCCAGACCGATCGCAATCCCTGTTTGGTCATCGAAGAGCGGCGCCATGCGTGCAATCCATTGTGGCGGCGGCTGGCAGTCGGCGTCTGTTGTGAAAATAATCTCCCCTGATGCGCGATCTATGCCCTGGCTGAGCGCAAATTTCTTGGGACTTGCCACGGCTGCCTCTTGCCTGATTTCGACAAGTTGCACAGCCGGATTGCTTTCGGCCATCTCTTTAATGATCTCTGCCGTACCGTCGTTGGACCTGTCGTCAACGATCACCATTTCTAATAAATGGCCGGGATAATCCTGTTTGAGAATGGCTTGCAAACAAGTGCGAATCTTTGTCGCTTCGTTGTGTGCGGTCACGACCACGGAAACGGTTGGCATGTGTTCTCTTCCGGCCAGATTTCGTCTCCTGGTGCGAAGCACGCCTGCCAGAAGAAATAAAGTTACGGCAGCATAGAATGCAGTGCAGGCCACAGCAATTTGGAACAGCAGATCAACCATGAAAGTGCGTCCGGTCTTTTTGGAAGTTGGCAAAGTATCGAA
The DNA here is from genome assembly GCA_964629935.1 of uncultured Calditrichaceae bacterium. Taxonomy (GTDB): domain Bacteria; phylum Zhuqueibacterota; class Zhuqueibacteria; order Oceanimicrobiales; family Oceanimicrobiaceae; genus CAZVSL01. Next base: position 5,119 of record CAZVSL010000451.1, read on the forward strand.
AATTCGCCAAAGGGTCAAGCGGATTCTGCTGGCCAGGGCAGGAAAGAAATTGACTTTTTACAGGTTAATCGATATTTTAAGCCAAAACAACGATTTCATCAGCAGCAGGACCGCATTTTGGCCAAGTTTTCTCTGCCCTACGGACAGGACCTCCTGGAATTTGATCTCCCCGCAACGATAGCATACGAGTTGCTCACGCCCCGACGTCCAGCACACGTTATGAGCGAAGACGACATAGAGGCAGAGCTCGGCGCCGCCATCGGGAAACGGGCGCCGGGAGCGACTCTCGGGAGCGCGCCGACAATAGTCATCTTACCCGATAAAACCCGGAATTGTGCTGCTCCGCT
>CAZVSL010000452.1:0-5444 GCA_964629935.1 uncultured Calditrichaceae bacterium
AACGCCGGTAACCAGTAAACGCCCTGAATCGGTTGTTCTGCTGCCCAGTCTCTGAGGCGAGAGACAAGCTCCTCTGCCGGCGGTGCGTCTTCTATCATCAACGTCTGCACCCCAAGTTTTTCGAGCCGGCTTATCAGCGCTTTGCCCACGCCGCCCTGATCAGTCATCACGACGACGCGACTGTCGGGACCGAGCGTTACGCCTGTTTTCTTGCATATTGAAAGCGGCGGGCGCAGTTGCGGCCCAGGAATGCGCCGTGGTACCTTGAGAGCGGCATCCGCTTCTATTTCTGTTGTCCGGGACAAAGCATCAGGAACGGCAGGCACTGGCTCCGAGGCCTCGGTGTCCTGACCACGTAATTCAGGCCAACGATCATATACGAATTGTATGGTGTGCGCCAGCGTGGGAAAATCGCGCAGTTGCAGATCGTCCTCACGCGGGATGTCGTACTCGGCACGAATTGTGGCAAACATTTCCGCCTGCTTGACGGTGTCAATACCCAGGTCCGCTTCCAGATCAAGGTCCAGGTCCAGCATCTCCTGAGGATAGCCGGTTTTTTCAGCTATGATTGCCAGAATTCGTTCCTGAACCGCATCCTCTGCCGCTGGATGAGCAACCGGCTCCGACGGTGAGTGTACAGATGCTTCCGGCTGCAGGGTTGGCGCCGGTTTCAGATCCGGGCGGCGGTCATAGACAAACTGGATGGCGTGCGCCAGGGTCGGGAAATCGCGCAATTGCAGGTTGTCCTCGCGCGGAATGTCGTATTCTGCCCGAATGGCAGCGAACATCTCCGCCTGCTTGACGGTGTCGATGCCGAGATCGGCCTCCAGGTCGAGATCGAGGTCGAGCATTTCGGGCGGATAACCGGTTGTTTCGGCAACGATAGCAAGCACGGTTTGCCGCACCTGAGCGTCGTCTGCGGTTATTTGCGACGTCGCACCTGCCGTCGGGATTGCCTGCGTGGTTTGTATCTCTGGCGAGGGTGTGGCGCCTGGTCCGTCAGCGCCCACGCTTTGCAGATCCGGGCGGCGGTCATAGACAAACTGGATGGCGTGCGCCAGGGTCGGGAAATCGCGCAATTGCAGGTTGTCCTCGCGCGGAATGTCGTATTCTGCCCGAATGGCAGCGAACATCTCCGCCTGCTTGACGGTGTCGATGCCGAGATCGGCCTCCAGGTCGAGATCGAGGTCGAGCATTTCGGGCGGATAACCGGTTGTTTCGGCAACGATAGCAAGCACGGTTTGCTGAACCCCGTCGTGCGGGCTTTCGGCCGTAGCAGGATAGGGGGCCGGCGTCGCGACCGCCGGAGCGGTGGCAGGCGTCGCCACACCCGGGGTCAGATCCGGCCGGCGGTCGTAGACAAATTGCATCGCATGGCGGAGTGTGGGGAAATCCCGCAGCTTGAGGTTGTCAGCGCGCGGAATATCATAAGCTGCGCGAATGGCGGCAAACACCTCAGCCTGCTTAACCGTATCGATACCCAGGTCCGCTTCGAGGTCCAAATCGAGGTCGAGCATTTCAGGCGGATAGCCAGTCGTTTCTGCAACGATTTCCAGAACACGTTTCTGAACCCCGTCCGTCTCAGCACCAGCATTCGTGACGGCTGCAGTCGCCTGCTGCTCAGCGGCTGAAGTTTCAGGCATGGCTGGCTGTGGAATCGCATTGGCAGTGACAGTCGGCGCCGCAGTTTGCGCCGGCAGCCCTTGTGGGGTTGCGGCCGCGGTTGCCGCATCTTCGGTGCGCGCGCTTTGTTTTTGCAACAGCTCAGCAGCCCGGCCCCGATCTTTGATGCGCAAGGTTCGCTTCACAACTTCCAGCTCCGACTGCTCACAGCCGGAAACTGTATCAAGCCAGCTCTGCCAGCGCTTTTGGTCAGCAATTCGATACCTGAAGCCGAGCTCTTGCGGCGCACGGCGACCATCCAAAGCCGGCGCGCGGCGGATGAGGCTCATGCTGATCTGCGAGCCAAAGCCGGCGCCCAGACGCAGGGCATATTCCACCGGATAGCGGCCGCCTTTTGACAGGTTCAATGCGCCCAGTTCCAGGTCGACTTCCTTGAAGTTGGCTACCGGCGGTACAATGCCGGTTTCCAGTGCTTTGACGGCGACGACATCTTCGATGCCGGTCGCCATGGCATGTCCGGTAAAGCCCTTGGTATTGGCAATAACGATTTGGTCTGCGGCGGCGCCAAATACACGCCGTAGTGCGTTGACTTCAGCCGAAGCGCTGCCGCCGCGTGCGGGCGTGTAGGTTTCGTGTGAAATAAACACAGTTTTGGGCGCGATCTGGTGACGGTCGATACCCCAACGAGTTTCGGCCTGTGCTACGAGGTTTTCCATGACGTCGCAGATATGCTCCACATCCAGCCGGGTGCCGTGGAAGGCGCTGTTTGCCGTGACTGTTGAAAGCACATCACATATCGGCTGCAAACCGCGTTCGCGGGCAGCCTCTTTGCTCTCCACTACCAGTGCTGCGCCGCCCATACCGACGATCATGCCATGTCGTCTACGGTCGAAAGGAATGGCTGCGTCTTCGACGATTTCATCGGTGGCAGCCGCACCGGTTGCCAGAAAACCGGCTGCAAACCAGTCGAGGGTATCATCGGTTGTGATATCATCCGCAGTGATGATGATAACGCGTCGACAACGGCCTGATTGAATCCAGTCATCAGCCAGGCCGACCGCCATGGCTGTGCTGGCACAGGCGACGTTGATCTGCGCGTTCGGTCCGCGCGCGCCGATATATTCAGCGAATTGCGAATGGCCCATGGCCAGCACTTTGAGCAGAAAGCGGCGGTCGAATGTATAAGGATGCTGATCTATCTCAGCCCGCAGGCTGGCGATGCGCCGGTCAAGGTCAGGAGTTTCGCCGGCGCCATCTGTGCCGATTTTCTCCCGCGTGGTCTCCAGCTCACGCAGCCGCTCGCGGCGAGCCTTGTCCTCATAATAGCGTTTCATTTCATCAGCAAAGGCATTCAGTCCCGGAAATGCGGAAGCGAAGATAATCCCCGTGTCATCCTGGAGGGACTTCGGCAGGGCCCAGCGGTCCGGCAATTGCGTACCGGTGGTGGTGGTTTTATAGTGCAAAATCAGCGGAATGCCTGCATCACGCATGGCATCGATGCCCACTGCGATAGCCAGTTTGGTAACGATATCCAGGGCAGGAATTCTATCAGTAGGATAGCCAAATTCTTCCGCCAGATCAAAGTCGCCAGCGCGGGCAGCGAGTTTGATCACTTCCGTTGCGCTATCGATAGTCTGGAAGCTGCCGCTGCCATCCGGGCCTTTGACCACGCGGGTGATGTGCTTGTCGACCATGGCCTGCCGCAACGGCATTGGAATGACATCGATGAATTGTGCTCCGTTCAGGATTTTGGCGATGTTGCCATCGTCGAAAACCTTGCGCGCGCCGGGCAGACCGAGGGCTGCGCCCGTAATGCAAGTCGCCACGAGGTGCCGAACTGCCCCGCCTGAATTTGCTCTATCGGCATAAATCTCGAAACCACGCTCGAGGAAATCGGCAAACAGGCGTCCGAGCTGAACATATTTGTCCGGAGGAGTAGTTGTCGGCGAAGCCGGGGTTGCTGATTTATTCGATGGTCGCTCCAGCGGCCGGGCCGTGCGGACTGTCGTGTCCCCGTTGTCTTCCGGCGCCGGCACGGACAGGTTGGCCGTCCCTGATGCCTTGACTGCGATACTGGCCGATGGCGACTGCTCTGTCAGGCTATCCCCCAGGCCAGAGGCGTAGAATCCACACAACGCCAGGTTGAATGAAGCAAAGTCGCCGAGCCGCGGGTGATTGGTTGATAATGCCAGCACTTCGGGGTTCTTGCCATAGACATCCTCGACGAATCCGTGCAGAGCGCGCTTGGGACCGACTTCCACGAAAAGACGCGCACCAGCGTCATACAACGTGGCCAACCCTTTGACGAACTGCACCGGCGAGGCGATTTGCTGGGATAACAATTCTACCATCCTGGCTTTGATATTGCCGCCGCCGGGATAGAATTCGCCGGTCACGTTTGAGATAATTGGCAAAGCCGGCGCACGCAGGTCCATTTTTTCCAGGATGCTCGCCATCGGGCCGCTGGCCGGCGCCACGATTCGTGTGTGAAAGGCATGGCTCACCGACAACAACTGAGCAGTAAAGCCAGCCTGCTGCACTGCTTTGACAGCCTGCTGCACTGCCCGGGTTTCGCCGCCTATGACGGCCTGACTTGTGCTGTTGATGTTGGCGATGACCACATAGCCATCGATTTTTTCTATGATGCTCGCGACCTCTGCAACCGGACCAAAAACAGCGGCCATCAGACCCGTATCCTCCACAGAAACCTTTGTCATCTCTTTGCCGCGGGCGCTGACGGCTTTCAGGGCGTCTGCAAACGGCAGGGCGCCAGCAGCCACGAGCGCGCCATATTCGCCGAGACTGTGTCCCATGACCATGTCCGGCGCGATGCCGTATTCTGCCAAAAGTCTGGCAAGCGCAGTGTCGGTGGTCAGCACCGCCGGTTGCGTGATCGCGGTTTGTCGCAAATCATCTTCAGCCTGTTTGACTCTGGCTTTGTCCTCACCGTTGACAAAGATGAAGTCTGTCAGCGGCTTGCCGAGCAATGGCGCCATGACGGCATCCGCCTCATCGAATGTCTCGCGCACGACCGCTTCATGGTTGCGTAAATCGCGCAGCATGTTGACATATTGCGAGCCCTGGCCGGTAAACAGGAACGCCGTCTTTGGCGCGCTGCCTGCGCCGAGAAAGATGCCTTTTGCCCGCAGCACACGCCACATGCCGGCGTTATCTGTTTCCAGCGCTTTGCGCGCTTTTTCGGCTTTGGCGGTCAGGTCTACGGCATCAGCGTAATCTATGGCCAGCCGCACCTGAGCGTGCAAGTCTGAGGTCAGCGGCGGCGCTGGAATCGGCGCCTGTCCGTTTCTTGCTTCGGACAATATAGTTTGCAAGCGCGCTTTCACTTCTGCTTTGTCGTTTCCGCCGATTAGCAATGCGCCGCGTACCGGAGCTTTTGTCTCGCTCGCGGTTCCCGGTTCTTTCGCCGCCTCTGTGAGGTATGTCCGAAAGCTACCGTGGTTTTCTTAGCTGATTGAATTCGGCCCGGGATATACTCTTCGAGCACGGCGTGGAAATTGGTGCCGCCAAATCCAAAAGCACTGACACCGCAACGGCGCACCTCATGACCGTTCAGCTCCCATGGCCGCAACTCTGTGTTTACGAAAAAAGGCGAATTAGCAAAATCGATGTTTGGGTTGGGCTCCTTGAAATTAAGACTTGGCGGAATGATCTTCTCCTGCAGAGCGAGCGCAGCCTTGAGCAGACCGGCGGCGCCGGCCGCTCCCTTGAGATGTCCGATATTGGATTTCACCGATCCCAGTGCAATGGAGCCTTTGGCCGCGCCGTTGCGGGCAAATACCTGGTTCAGACATTCAGATCGG
>CAZVSL010000453.1:0-5441 GCA_964629935.1 uncultured Calditrichaceae bacterium
CAAAAACCGATATGAATATCGCAGTCAGTAGTCGCATGTCAGATTCCTTTGTCAGTTAGCGCGCGGTCTCCAATTCCGCCAGACTTTTTCGCAGTCCATCTTCATAGAAACGAACCGCTGACATCACGGAGTTTGTTTGCACGTTCATAATAATACCATCCTGTACAAAAAATGCAGTTGGTGTGGCGCTGGCCAATTGCGTAAAGGTGTCGCGATCAAGAATTCTGGTCCGGAAATTAGGTGCAAAGCTATCTTCAAAGACCATAAGATCACCCTCATCACCGTAAGAAAGCCCAACGATCTCATCCACAATTCCGAGGCGCTTGTATGCCTTAACATTTTCAGCAGCGTCCCAGCAAGAACCACACACCGGGCTGTACGCATAGACCAGATAGGTCGAGTCTGGCGACATATTCACGATCTCATGCAAGAGCGTCTGTTCTATCTTCTTGCCAAAATACGGGTGTTGCGGCTGTTGTAACGGCCTTTCGCTGGAGACGCCGGCCAGCAGAAAAGCAAGCGCACTGACGCTGCCTATTACCAGCCATTGCCAGGCAGGAAGAACCAGCGCAGGCGCTCTGTTCCCGGCCTTCCAGACCAACAACGCCAGCGATATGAAAAGCAGGTTGCGCAGGATGGAAATCTCAGGCGGGCTCTGCAAGGCAGAAATAGCGCCAAAGCAACCGCAATCTTCAACATTCCGGAACAGATAGGCATAGCCAAAGGCGAGCGTAAACACCACCAGCAGCGCCAGTGAAAGCAGAGCAAGCTGCCGGCTTCTGCGTTGGAAGCAGAGCAGAAGCCCGAGCAGCACCTCCAGCGGCGGCACAACGGCAGCCAAAGCGGCGAGGCTATCCGGCAAACCATAAGCCTGAAATGTTTGCCGGAATGCCGCCACATCGAGCAGTTTGCCGACTCCGGAAGCCACAAAGAACAAACCGAGAATAATCGAAGCAAGTTCGGCCAGGAATTGGCGTTGTCTTTCTGTAAACATGTTACATCGAGCTCGTGATGATTTCTTCTTTGGTTTTTAGCGGCGCCGGCGGCCGTGATGGCAACGTCTTCGGATTCTCCTCGATCCTCTTCATTACTTCCTGCACAGCGCGCTCGAGCTGGGGATCGCGGCCGGCAAGCACATCCTTCGGTTTGTTTTCGACTTCGATGTCCGGCGCCACGCCTTTGCCTTCGATGATCCAGGAGCCATCGACATCGTTGGTGCCTTGCATGGGTACGAACACCCGGCCGCCGTCGAGCAGCGGTCCGGAGCCCCAGGTGCCGCCAACCACGCCGCCCCACGTCCGTTTACCGATGAGCGGTCCAAGTCCAGCCTTACGGAACCGATGCGGAAAGATATCGCCATCGGAGGCTGAGGTCTGGTTGATCAGGCATGCCATGTGGCCATAAAACGTGGTGTAAGGATAGGTGCGCGCTTTGTCACTGGCATAGCCGAAACGGGTGCCGAGCAGCTCGTTGTCGAGACGCTCGATTATCCATTGCGAGACGTTGCCGCCGCCGTTGGAGCGCACATCCACGACCAGGCCTTGCTTTCTCACCTGCGGATAGTACCATTTGATAAACTCATAGATACCGTTTGCACTCATATCAGGCAGATGAAAATAGCCCACGCGGCCGCCGGTCATCTCTGTGACTTTCTGGCGGTTGCCATCCACCCACTCTTTGTACAAGAGACTGGCCTCGCTGGTGATGGGTTTATACATGACCTCACGCGCGCCGTCAAACGAGGCGGTGGCATTTAGCGTCAACGTGACCGGATTGGTTTTATGCCGCAGCACTTCGTAGGGGTTGTCGCTGCCCTGCAGTTCCTGGCCATCGATAGCCATAACATAATCGCCAACCCGCGCATCGACGCCGACTTCTGTCAGGGGTGAGCGATATTTGTCCTCTTCGTTTTCGCCGGGGAAAATCTTGCTCAGGCGATAGCGGCCGGCTGATTCGTCCAGCTCAAAGCGGGCGCCCGGCAAGCCCACTTTGGGCCGTTCCGGAATCTCGAAATCGCCGCCGCCGATATAGGCATGCCCCACGCTGAGCTCGGCAATCATCTCACCGATCAAATAATTCAGGTCTGAGCGGTGCGCCACGTGTTCGAGCAACGGCTCGTAGCGCGCGCGGATCGCCTGCCAGTCATAGCCGTGCATGTTTTCGACATAGAAAAAATCGCGGTAACGCCGCCACACTTCCGCAAAGATTTCAGCCCACTCTTCAGCGGGGACGCGGTCCAACGTCAAGTGTGAAGTTGAAACGGTTTTCTTATCTTTTGCTTCTGGTTTGGCATCGTATAGGTTGTAGGCCTCACCCTGCTTTACCAGCACTTTGTTGCCATCCGGCGACAGCGCATAACCGCTCACGTCCTCGGCAAGCGCCGAAGCCTTGCGCTGCTCCAGGGAAAAAATATTCAGATGCGGCTTCTGATAACTCTGGCGACCATAGAACGGCGCACCCCGTTGAATATAAAGCAGATGTCCTTCACTGGCAGTGAGCGCCCCGAGGTTGTCGAATTCTACGGGCACACGAGCGACGCGCTCAGCCAGCCCGTCAAAATCGATTTTGGCGTATCCCTTCTGAGACTTATCCTTGCCTTCGCTATCTTTTTCTGCCTCGTCCGTTTCTTCATCCGCTATGACGACTTCATCGCCCTCCGGCTCGAACGGATGCTTGACTTCTTTGCGCAAAGCCATAGCAAAAATGCCGGTCTCGCGGTTGCCGGCAAAGTTCCATTCCCAGGTACTGATCTGCGGAGCGTACTGGCGGTCGGAAAGATAGTAAAGATAGTCGCCCTCCGGGTCCCAGGCAGGAGAATAGGCGTTGAAATTCTCGCTCGTGATGCGCCGGCTCTGGCCATCTGCCACGCTCCAGATATAGAGCGAGCGATAGCCGCTCCAGTGAGCCATGGAGAAAGCGAGGTGGCCGCCATTGCCAGACCAGGCATAATCTCCGATGCCGCCGAACTCATCGTCTGCGATTTCCTGCACCTGGCGGGAAGCCACGTTGAGTACGTAGAGCTTACCGTCTTTATCGGAAAAAGCCAGCCGCTTTGCGTCGGGCGCCCATTCAGGCGCGTTGAGCCGGGCCTTGAATTGCGTTGTCAATTGTTGCGCCGGTTCGGAGCCGTCTTGCTTGATCAAATAGATCTGGTCCTCCCCCGTCATGTCTGAAATGAAGGCGATGTTGGCGCCGTCGGGAGACCAGCGAGCTTCGCGATCATGGGCATCGGAGCTGTTGGTGAGATTGTGGGTCCGACCTTTTTCAATCGGTGCGTTGAAGATATCGCCGCGCGCCACGAACAACGCCCGGTTTCCCTTCGGCGACAGCTCGAAATCTTCGATGTTTTCCTGTGCAGAATAGCGCGACGGCCGCATCGCTAGCCCATCGTCAGGCACAAAAATCGACAGTTTACGGTCTTCCTTTGTACTGGCGTCGAAGACTTGCAGCTCGCCGTTTAGCTCGTAGACGATTTGACCGTTCTCATCCGCGGAGGGCCAGCGCACATCCCAGGTATCCGATTCGGTGAGTTGCTCCACCGCATTGGTCGCGATATCGTAGGCGTACAGATTAAGCGTACCGTCACGGTCTGAGGCAAAATAGATTCTGCCGCCGATCCACATGGGGTCGCGCTCACTGAAATCGCTGGCGGCGATCTTGGTTGCCTCGTGCGTTTCGAGATCGAAAATATAGAGATCCTGAGCCCAGCCGCCCCGATACCGCTTCCAGGTACGGAAGTCGCGAAACAGCGGCGAGTAGACCATTTTGTGGCCGTCAGGAGAGAAGTCGCCGGCGCCCGAGGTTGGCATCGGCAGCTTTTGCGGCAGGCCGCCTTCGGTGCTGACCGTATAAAGCGCCGTTTCAACGCTGCCGCCGTTGGCGTCCCGCAAAGAGCGGAACAGAATCTTTTGGCCATCCGGCGTCCAGCCATAGACCTGGTTGTCATAGCCCCAGCGGGGCGCCAGAGGCCCGCGGGCCGGGTAGTAGGTTAACTGTTTCGGTACGCCGCCGCGCGCCGGCATGACATAGACTTGCTCATCGCCGTCATACTGGCCTGTGAAAGCGATTTGGTTGCCATCGGGTGAAAATTTCGGGAAAAGCTCCTGGCCGCGGTGGGCAGTCAGGCGCACGGCTGTGCCGCCGGTCGCCGGAGCCTTCCAGATGTCACCGGCATAACTGAAAACGACCGTGTCATTATAAATATCCGGGAAGCGTAAAAGTTTGGTCTGGGCGCTGGCAAACGTCGCGAGCCCAAACATCAGGAGACTCGATAAGGCAAATCTGCGCATCAACTCCTCCAATCTTCTTCGTTAAAGTAATGTATGAAAAGGCAATGTAAGTCTTTACGATGAATTTGGCAAGTATGAAGCTGTCCGGATTTATGTACTTTTGTCCCGAAATACCTCCGGCACGGCAGATGACCATTTGAACACTTTTCCATTGATTACGTATCATCGCATAAGTAGATTAAGTGTGTGACAAATGACTTAAGAAGAATGGGATCATCCACATGAATCAGAAAAATATTGCAGGCTTGGGAGAATTGACAGATTCTCTGGACCTCGTGTTCGCGAGCCTAAATAATGGCGTGCTGGTATACCACGCAGAAAATCCCGACGATGAAAGCAAGCTCAAGTTGATCTATGCAAATCGGGAGGCTTCACACGATACCGGAACTGACTTGCAACCGCGAATCGGGAAGTATATCTTTGAGGCTTTTCCGAATTTGCGAAATTCCGATTTGGCGCGTGCGTTCATGGATGTGGTCCAAAGCCGGGAGGCGTGTAATATCGGGTTGGTTGAATATGCCGATACTGATATGCAGCATGGGTCTTATTCTGTCAAGGCATTTCCGCTGCCCCTGAATTGCATCGGAGTGATGTTCGAGGACATTGCGCTGCGCAAACGTGTGGATGATCTGTTGAAGAAGCAAGCGGAGGATCTGCAGACGAGACTCAAGTCGGTGGCACACGCAGTAAATGCGGTTCTGACGGAATCTGAGAATCTCAGGCAGACGATTTCCGACAACCTGCCCGAAGCAGACAGGCGAACTCTGAACGGCATCATCGAGAAGCTGCGCGAGATCGGCCGCCATATCAGCAGCTAATACTAACGCCCAATCCTGACTTGAATTATTTGAAATTCACGTGCAAGGAACACGGATCGCACTGGTCAGGCGGATTTTTTACGGTGGGTTATCCCACGCCGGAGTTAGGAGTTATAGTACCTCTGCTTTGATCAAATTGGTGGTTCCCGGGGTACCTTTTGGAACACCTGCGGTTACAACCACGCTATCACCCTTGCTTACCAAGCCTTCCTGTAATGCTTTGTCCTTGGACTGCTGGATCATATCTTCGGAATTCTGAAAAGTCGACGACAGCAGCGGTTGAACCCCCCATATCAGATTTAATTGTCGCACGACCTGCGGCGTTGGACTCAAT